>QNBS01000268.1 GCA_003644175.1 Planctomycetota bacterium
AATATTGCGCTTGGGTGGCAGCCACCGAACGCAGTGAGGTGGATGGTTTAATGCCGGCGTTTCCATCCACTTGCGCTTCGCTTCAGTGGCTGCCACCCATCAAAAAATATCATCCTGATAGCGCATTTTTTTAGTGGGATTATTATTAGTTGGGCTTTTCCTTGGGCGTCAATTCATTGACCCGCTTGGTGATGGCCTGTTTCTTGCTGCCTGTGAGCTTCTCAAGCTCCTGCTGCTTGCGTTCGATTTGGTCCTGCAATCGTTTCAGCCTCCTGCGCAGCTCCTGGTATTGCAGCCTTTTCTTCTTCAGGATCAGGTCAAAGCGCTTGCCGACGATCCCCTCAAGCTCTTTGAGCAGTTTCGGCCGCTGCTTTTTGTCGGCACGATGAATCTCCCGCAACAATGCGTTGCGATCCTGCAGCAGGTCTATATCTTCGATGAGAAGCGCCGCAAGCTTTTTATCTCCTCTCTTCTTAGCCTCCAATACCGGTCCCCATATCCTGCGCTGGGCTGAAAACTCCTTGAAGTATTTATCAGGGTCGCTTTCACGCAGATCAGCCAGTTTCCTGGCCCGTTCCGGACGGTGTTCCTTGATCAACGCCAACAGTTCGTCGTGCCGCTTCTGCAATCGCTCATGCCATCGTCCGCCGCCCCGGGGACCCTGCCCGTCTGTACCGCGTGGACCCGGTCCAGGGCCTCTACCTGACGGCCTGTTCCGGTGAAAAAACTCCCGCACCTCGCCCCAGAACTTCTGCTGGTCGTCGGCATAGAGCTTTCGCAGCCGCTTTTCCTCGTCTGCTTTGCCCTGTGAGGCGGACTTGATGATCTGGTCAAAGCGCTCCTTGCTCAATTTCGCCCGCCCGGACTCTCGCTCCAGATCCTCTGTCCATATACCCTTAAACGCATCGGTCTTATCCGAACCCGTCGCGGCCGGCGCCGGAAACGCGCCCAATACAGCCGCCAAAAGCCAAATGCGCATCATTTTCAGAACCATTGGATTATCCCTTCCAAAAGTCATCGTTTGTCGCCACCATTTCCAGTTCTTCCAATTCAACCTCGGCAAAATCGTCTGCACCCTCGTCGAAACCGTATTCATCGGTTTCGATGGAAATCATCGTATCCAGAACCGCATCGATCTCAGCACGGAGACCCGCAATCGCCGCATCGTCCCACACATCCCCACTGCCTGCAAAAGACTGCTGAGGTGCGGGCCACAAGAGCAGCACCGAGGCTATAATGATCACAGCAGCGGCGGCGGCGACGGCCCGCCGGACCCAGTACAGCCGCCGCCTGGCTGTTGCTGCAGCCCCAAGGGAGCGGCTGACCTTTGTCTTGATCTCCTCAAGCAGACGAGCGTCGGGTTGGGGGGCAGGATATTCGCTCAAGATCTCCTCGCCCAGGCGAATGTCGGCGGCAGCCCGACGTGCCTCGGCCTCGTTGAGAAACCCGCCCAGAAGCTGCTCTAAATTGTCGTTTTTATCAGGCATCTGTGCCTCCCATCAGTTCTCTGAGCCTCTTTAGCCCGCGGTGCACCTTCGAAAGAGTCGTCCCTATCGGTTCACCGCGAAGTTCGCTCAGTTCCTTAAAGCTGAGTTGGCCGTAAAACCGCAACATAATCAACTCAGCCGTATCATCGTCCAGTTTCGACAGTTGCTGCTGCAATTTATCGCCCATCTCGCTGTCCGCACGACGCGGCGGCGTCTCTTCCATAAGTTGCTTGGCACGCGCCTCAATGAGCCTTTTTTGGCGATATTGATGCCTCAGATGATCATAAAAGATGTTGGACGCAATTGTAAACAGCCATTTTTCAAAAGAACCGCCTTTGAATGAACCGATCTTTTCAACAAGCCGCATAAACAGCTTGCTCAGCAGATCGTCGCTTGTCTCGGCATTGCCGCTCAAGCGATAAAAGTACCCATAACATCGCTTCGAGTATGCACTTACCAGCCGCGAGAAGGCCTCATCGTCGCGCCTCTGACAGCCGGCAATTATCTCATCCAGCTCTTCCCTGTTATCCATTTTACCTGGGTTAGCCATAGATTGAGACGCATCATTTCAACGCAATATTGCAGAAATCGACAGAATACTGATGCCAGGGGCGAAAAAAACCGGTGTTTTCCACATCAATAGCATCTTACCGGACCCCCTGGCGCACATTGCCACGATTCTCACAGGTAGGGCTCGTCCTGATCCTCGTCATCGGTCCTCCAACTCTCGGACTCATCCAGGTCCTCGAGTTCCCTTTTGACATACTTCATAATCTTGTCCTGCATCGGGGCCATTTTCTCCTGAAACCCCACCATGCCCCGAAATGCCGCAACAAGCATATCCAGACGCATTAGCTGCCATTTGACAAGACAGTGCGGTTCTTTAATGTTCTTGAACGGGTCGCACGCAAACGTTCGGCGGCCCTGGGCGTCTTCGGAGTAGAATTCGCAGTCTTTACATTGTACCATTTTTCCTGCCCCAAAAAAATCGAAAAAAACTCAAGCAGTTCTTGATTTCCGTTATAATAACACATACCATACGGAATCAAAATCTATTTTGTGCCGGTATGGAAAAATGTTTTTTTGGAGTTATTGATGGGTAAGTCCAGACGCAGACGCAAAGTCGGAAGCAAAAAGCGGCGCGCACGTTGGAAAGTGCGCCATAAAATAAGCTAAATTCTGTCCGCAGCAGTAAATACTTGATCCGCCGGCATCTCAGATGCAGGAGATGCATCTGTGGCGGATTAGCCCTCAATCGGCGCCTGCCGGAAAACAAGCTTAGCGTTGAGAAAAGAAAAAACCTTGGCGCCTTGTCTTTTGCAAAAACATGTCAAATCGCAATTTTGTAGAACTTAAAGCCGATTTTGTCGTAATAAAGGAAACTGTGTAGCGCGCAGGGTCTGTAGAATGCGTAGCTTTAGGCGCTGTCGAATCGACGGATGTGAGTTCTAATGAAGCATTTCACGGTTACTTTCAGGCCCCAGGGCCGGCGAATATCCATCCATGCCGGGGCGACAATCCTTGAAGCCGCCGGTCAGGCGGGCATCATCCTCAATACCGTCTGCGGAGGGGTCGGCACGTGTGGCAAATGCCAGGTCATACTCCAGCCCGGCGACCGCAAGGTATTAGCCTGCCGGCGCCGCATCGAGGAAAATCTCACGGTCGAGGTTCCTTCTGAGTCGCAATTCTTCGAGCAGCAAATACTCCATCACGGCGTTGACCGGCAGATTGAAGTCGCCCCCAGCATACATGACCAGTACCCGGACCTGAAGGCCGCCGAGCATCTGTTCGGCGTGGCCGTGGATATCGGCACGACTACGGTTGTGGCGATGCTTATCGATCTCGCCGACGGCTCCTGCAGGGCGACGGCGGCAGTCGAGAATCCGCAAATCCGCTGCGGCGACGATGTGGTAAGCAGGATCGCTTATGCGTCGGGCGCCGGCGGCCTGGACGAACTGCACGAGGCCATCATATCCTGCGTCAACGACCTGATTGAGCAGCTATGCCGCCGGACGGCGGTCGCCGCATCGCACATCTATGAGGTCACTGTGGCGGGCAATACGACGATGAATCATATCTTTTTGAAGTTTCCCGTTGAGCAGTTGGGCCAGGCGCCCTACAAAGCCTGGTCGACCAAGGCGCAGGATCGCAATGCAGGTGTTATGCAAATCGCAATCAACCCCCGCGGCAATGTTCACGTTATCGAGAGTATCGCAGGCTTTGTCGGCTCGGACATCACCGCCGTCGCCGTCGCCGTCGGCATGGATAAGGCCGAGGGAATGACCCTCGTCGTGGACATCGGAACAAATGGCGAAATCATCCTCGGCACAAAAGATCGCATGTACGCCGCCAGTTGTGCCGCCGGCCCGGCGCTGGAAGGGGCGCGAATCAGCCAGGGCGGCAGGGCGGTTGAAGGGGCGATTGAGGCGGTGTTTGTATCC
>QNBS01000269.1 GCA_003644175.1 Planctomycetota bacterium
ACCTGATGGCCGTGGCTGTTTATCTCCTGGATGACAGGCTTCAAGGTCGCCCAGTATATGCTCTTGAAATGCTCATGCGATATAAACGGCACGCACCCGCGATGCATCCATATAGCTATGGGCACATTCTTGTCGGGGTCCGCTCCGGAAAGCGCCACATGCGTCAAATGAGGCATGAGCGCCTCGCACGCGGCGATCACCTTGTCGGGCCTCTCCAACAAATCATGGCAGAGCCCCACATATCCGCGAAGTTTGTCGGCCAGGATATCCAGCGGCGCCTTGAGTATGCCGGCAATCGCAGAAACGGTTCCGCATTCGTTGGTCAATCGCTCGATCTGCGGGCCGAATGCGTTAAAATAGTTCAGCATCGCAATGCCGCCCTTGAGCATCGCGACATTATTACGAAACGTGTTCGGCTCGCCCGGAGCGACAACATCGCCGCTTACACGCGGCAGCCAAACGTTATACAAAAAACCCGTCGGATCCTCGCAAAGTGAATCGTATTCATCAGGCTTCATAAAAGCTTCGTCCTCGGGCGGCTCGCGATATTGAAATCCCGTATCGGCATCCAGGTCGATCCCCGGAACAGCGTAATACTTCGTGCCCTGCTGTTCGGTCAGTCCCGTCCACACATAAACCATATTCGCAACCACCGCATCCCAGTCGAAGTCTTTTGCGCATTTGATCGCCGCCTCGAACGCCATGTTATAATCGTGCGTAACCTGCTGACAATTGAAGCCGGCATACACTGCGGTAAACTCGGCGACAAACGGCCTGATGGGAATCATGTCGGGCTTTTCGTTGCGCATGGCGGTCGTATAGCGTTTCATTCTCCGGGCGTAGAGTTGTTCGATGTCCTTTGGCATACCTTTTCGCTCCTTGTTTTCTCAAACGTCCCTGACTCGGCATCCGTTACGAGGTTGCTTTGGCTTCTAACGAGAGGTCGGCGAAGTCGCCTGCGATGTATTTGTACCAGGCCAAAGACGCCACCATTGCGGCGTTATCCGTACACAGCGGTTTCGGCGCGACAAGCAGCAGCCGCCGGGTCTGCTCGCACATCTGCAAAAGACTCTCCCGCAGCATCGAATTCGCCGCGACGCCGCCGCCTAACAGAACCGTTTTTGCATTTGTCCGGTCGGCGGCTCTTTTTGTTTTTTCGACGAGGACATAGACAACCGCCGCCTGGAATGACGCGGCTATGTCGGCGATCTCCTGTTCGGTCATCGATGCGACGCGGTCGGCGCCTTTCATGTCCTGGCCGCGACAGTAATAAAGGACAGCGGTCTTAATGCCGCTAAACGAAAAGTCAAGCGATTCGCGATCGAGCATCGAACGCGGAAAAGCGATAGCCCCCGCATCGCCCTGCTTTGCGATCTTCTCGATGGCCGGTCCGCCGGGATACGGCAGTCGCAGAATCGTAGCGACCTTGTCGAAGGCTTCGCCTGCGGCGTCGTCGACAGTCGAGCCGAGAAGCGTCAAGTCGAGAGGTGAAGTGCACTCGTAAAGATTAGTGTGGCCGCCGGAGACGATCAGGGCGACGGCGGGCAGTTGGAGATTAACTTCGGTCAGCATCGCCGACTGGAGGTGGGCATGGACATGGTTTACGGCGATCAGCGGCTTTTCCCAGACGAAAGCAAGGGTCTTTGCGGCGGTTACGCCGACTATCAGCGCCACAACCAGGCCGGGCTGATTGGCGACGGCAATCGCGTCGATATCGCTTTTTTGCAGACCCGCCTCGCTGACGGCGGCCGATATCACCGGCAGGATCTTTTCGATGTGCGCGCGGGAAGCGATTTCAGGCACGACGCCGCTGAATTCGGCATGCAGTTGGACCTGGGAGGCGACAACGGAGGATTTTATGTTCCTGCCGTCGGCGACAACAGCGGCGGCGGTTACATCGCAACTGGTCTCAATGCCCAATATGTTTATCTCTTTGCTCAATGCGATTCATCATTTCCGTACGAAAAACAGTAAATTTTCACGGCATTACAGTCGCCGGCGACCGGGCCGCACGTTTACATATTATAACCATTCCGCTTGCCGGTTCAACCCTGAAGAAGGGGCCGGATTGGCCGAGGGGCACGACAAAATTGTGGCGGTTGGGCGGCAGGTTGAACACGTACTTCATCGCGGAAGACTTTCCACGGAGTCTTTTGCTCCGGTACAGGACGTTGTTGAAGGTCGGCGACGGTTCACCATCTGACGGACAGTCGCTCTCTGATAGACTCAGTGCACACGCAAATCTGCTGTTCGAGTCGGGACAGCAATGTCCCCTGTTCATCATTGGAGCAACTTTGGATCATTGCCTTGTTCAGCCAACCGACCATTCGCTGGAGTTCGGCGAGTTCCAGTTCCATCTCCTGTGCGTCCAGCGCCCATTCGTCCAGCAGTTGCTCCACTTCAACGACGTGATTGGCAATCTCTTCCACTTCAAACCGAGTCATTCCAATGCCTCCTGCATTAGATGCCATGCATTGCCGCGACACTGAAGCTGCATAAAGTGTATTCAACGCTTTATACGGACGTTTGGTGTTTAATGTTCACGGCAGGTACGAAAAGCAGATATTGTGTGTTGACCGGCGGTCGCCGGGATAGTATTATAACACACCGCCGAAGGATGAAGGTTGTCTCGGTGCGGTTGCGGAAACAGCGAGCCGAAGGCCGGAGATTTATTTATTTGTTTCGAGTCGGCATTTGCAGAAATATCAATATATCAACACCCGGACAAATCTGGGTCGGCTGACAGGCCGGATAAAAAAGGCCCGTCGCGTTGCTGTGGATATCGAGGCGGACAGCTTTCACCATTACTTTGAAAAGGTCTGTCTCATCCAGATTGCCGTCGGTCAGGACATTTATCTGGTCGACCCGCTGGCGGACTTTGAGCTTTCGGCATTCCTCGATGTATTAGCCGATACCGTCATAATCTTCCACGATGGCGGCTATGATCTCAGGATGATGCGGTCGTCGTTCGGATTCGAGCCGCGCAGCAGGGTTTTCGATACGATGTTGGCTGCCCAACTCCTGGGCTATCGGCAGTTCGGATTAGCGGCGATGCTCGATGAAGTTTTGGCGGTGAGCATGGCCAAGGGACAGCAAAAGGCCGACTGGTCGCGTCGGCCTCTGAGCGAAAAGCTGCTGGCCTATGCCGCCGACGATGTGCTGCATCTGGCCGAATTAGCCGATTGTCTAAGCGCCGGACTGAAGGAACTCGGCAGAACACAGTGGCACAATGAAAGCTGCCAATGGCTGGTGAAGGCGACGGCGGTCGAAAAGGGACAGCCCGACAAGGACAGGCAGTGGCGGGTCAAGGGCTCCAGGGAACTGACGAGGCGGCAGCTTGCTTTTTTGCGGCAGCTTTGGCGGTGGCGCGACGGCGAAGCCCGCAGGGCGGATCGACCGCCGTTTAAGATTATGGGCAATCAGCAACTCATCCATCTGGCGCTGTGGGCCCAAAGTCATCCGAATACCTCATTAAACAAAGGCCCCAGGCTGCCGCGTCACTGCACGGGTCGTCGGTTCACAGGGATTGAAACGGCGATCGCCCGGGCCCGGGCCCTTCCGGAATCGTCGTGGCCGAGGCCTTTGAAGCCGCCCCGGGCGCCCCGGTGGAGCGCAGCCGACAAAGAGCTTGCCGATGTGCTCAGAGACAAATGCCGGCAGATCGCAGACCGGTTGGGGATTGAGCCGTTTGTGCTTGCGCCGCGCGCAACCATTGCCGTCATCGCACGGGAACGGCCTGCGACGATTGCCGAACTCGCAGACTGCGGGCCCATGATGCAATGGCAGGCAAAACTGCTCTGGCCGGCTGTCAAGTCGGTTCTCGGGGCATGATCCGACACGCCGGCCGAATCCGGTTAATTGTAGAAGAAATACGCCGTTAACACTGACGGGTTGTTTGGACGCCTTAACGAGTAAACGCG
>QNBS01000270.1 GCA_003644175.1 Planctomycetota bacterium
GACTTAGAGCCTATCCGAATAACCTCTCGTCGGCCCGAGACCGAGCGAGTCGGTTGTGGGCAAGGAAGGCGAAGCAGGCAATGTACTGCATTGCCGATGCAGCCTGACGCCGACAACTCCGATATTCATCAAACCTTAACGAGAGCATATCAGTTCTAATGCTGATTTAAGATGGTCAACATAAGCATTGCAAAGTGATTTTGTGCCGCTTTCTACGATATTGCCGTCTGCTATTCCAATGCAGGCGTAACCGGCCAGGATGACCGAGCAGACTCCTGCGCCGCTGTCCTCCATGCCGATTACCGAATGCCTTTGCTCAAATGGCATACCGAGACCGACTCTTGCCACCTCAGCATAAAGCCAGGGATGCGGTTTTGGCGAGAGCTCCCCAAGTGTGCCGACCTGGCCCTTTCTCAAGGGAAAACCGGCTGTTATTATCGCATCGTAAAAATCCTTAGGGTCGCCCATATCCAGGGTTTTGAACGCGGACAGGATTTCCGGCCAGGCCTTTTCGTAAAGGCCTGAAGTCACCAATCCGATCTTTATCTCCCTGGCTTTTAATTCCATGAGAAAGTCTTTAAGGCCTTCGGCAGGCGTGAAAGCATTCACGCGGCCCCTGCCCAGCATTATCTCGTTCATCTCGTGATGTGTGTGCCGGAAGTAGTAATTTCTTGCTTCTTCAACCGTCTTGTCCGGACAGTATTTGCGGACACAATACTCAAGATGTTCTGAAACGCTGTGGCCTGAAACGTAAGGGAGATCGGCATCTTCGAGGGCAAACCTGGAATCGTCAAGAAGGCTTGCGGTGGTTTTTTCAATGATCCATATCCAGAAGCTTTCACTTTTGACGCTTGTTCCGTCCAGATCCATCAGAACCGCTTTGACCGGCTTTTCGATTCTTGTTTCATAGACCGGGTAGTAGGCAGGATAGCCCATTGCAGACTTAACATAAGCGATCAAGCGGTCGTCGAAAGCTATAAACTCCACCTTCGTATCCCGCGTCATATAAATCGCCTCAACACCGTCTTTACCAACCTTGTAAAAACCGTCGCTGCAGTTTTCCAGCACGGTCATTTCAGCGGGGTCAAATATTTTATTTGCGTTTGAACCGATCATAAAAACCTTTTTACTTAATCGCCAATGTTAGTATTTACGTCGCAACATCCTCCGCCGGAAGTTTTTTATACCGGAATATTATCATTCCGATCAGGCATCTTCATACATATTTGCTTTCGGCAGTTTTTTGTACCAGAAGATATAAACGCCAAGCAAGGCAATAACAGACAAAACAGCGACAACCTTCAACGCTTTAAAGTTACCCGTTACCAGCAGCACCGGCAATAGTAACAGCAAATATTGCCATGCCACAACGAACGGCAGAGAAATTAAGTCATAAAAATGTTCTCTACGGACCTTTATCCTGGTTTCGGGATCGAGCGTGTCCTTATATTTTCCCCAAAAACCAAACGGTTTGGTTTTTTTATAGAAGTTCTTTAAGACATCATCGTCCGTCGGTTTTGTTAATAAGGATCCCAGGACGGCGCCTATCACGCCAAAGGCAGCTACCGAGAGAAACGTCAAGATGTCCGGCGGTATTTGCGCCAGTACACCCCAAATAGAAGGGAAAGATTCCTGCAATGTTTCCCATGATCCCGAAGGTATAAATTTTTTCAGTATTGCAAATATCATACCCATTGACATGCCTCCGGCGAAACCCCAGCCGTTGTACCGCCACCAGTAAAATTTAATAAAGCCCGGTACCATAAACCCGGCACCAAGTCCCATCATAAGGAAGGCCCAGATTTCATCGATACTCTCGATTTTATAAGCCATCATATAACCGGCAATGGCAATAAAAGCTGTGAAAAACCAGCTTGCTCTGATCAGTTCTTTGGTCTCAGCATTAGGACGGAAAAATGCCTGATAAAGATCCCGGGTCATAAAACCAACAGCAAAGTTTACATTCGAGTCAAATGTGGACATGCACGCCGCGATCAAGGCTATCAGAATAAGCCCTTTAAGGCCGTTTGGAATAGAGTGGATGATGACCGCGGGCAATATCTTTTCGCCATTGATCGTGCCGGTATAGCTTGTAAGCATCAACTTGTCTTCCCACGAGTCACCCAATGTTGTCTGTAATTCTGTGATAAATTCTTCAGGGTATTGCTCGGGATGATTTTTGATTTTGGAAATTTCATTTCCCCATTGATGAGCTTCTATCTCGGTGAATAGCACTTGTATCGCCACAGCAGTCTCTTTGTCCGCGTAATCAATCGCCTGAATATTTTCTGCCCAGGAATCGCCGAGTTTATCTTTGAGTCTTTTGTCAAGCTTTTTGTGATCTGCGGGCTTTGCTGCTACTTCTGAAAGCTTCTCTTGCCAGTTGTCCTGATCAACCTCTGTTTGCGTTGATTTGATCAAAACCGCTGCTCTACCAAGTTCTGACTGATCCGGGATGTTGGCATGTATGAAATAAATACCGAGAATCGCACAGCCGATCATCAAAGGCCAGCGAAAGACCATCATATTGGCCCACATGAAAGTGAGCTTGCCGCATTCGCGGTCATTTTTCGCACCAAAATATTTCGGTTCGCCTCCGCCGCCAAACCCATCGACGACAGCCGCTTTAAAGAGATAAAACAACGCCAGTATGCCAATACTGCTATACTGCTCGTATCCGGTAGGCATGTCCATTTTCCATTTGGGAACAGCGCTGATCCAATTTTGCATGCCTGTGACCTGCTCTGCAATCGCAGGGAAGTCCTGAGTAAACCAGGTTTTTTTGACTGCGAGAATTGTAACGACGACCACGGCCGCCAGAATGATGCTAGCCTGAACCAGGTCAGTGAATACCACTCCGTAGAAACCAGAAGCGGCGGTATAGATACAAGCGATGGTGATAATGATCAATGAACATTGCCACGGCTGCAAAGGCACAAACATGGAAAAGAAGATGCCAACCGCAGTCGACAGATAGCTAACCATTCCAATAATGAAAATCGGAATCGCAATAGCGGTAACAATTCTGGCCGCTTTGCCGGCCGGGCCGTTTCCAAATCTAAAGATCGACCACTCGGCCCCTGTAATACAGCCGCTGCGTCTGTGCCACTTTCCGCTCCAGAGCATGATCGCCGCCATGTGAATGCATAGACCGCCTCTTAGCGAGATCATCAATTCTTTTGGACCAAGGATAAACAGAAGTGAAATAATAAATGATGTTCCGGCGATATCGACAAATTGCGCCATGCCCGACATCCCAAGCAACCACCAGGGCAGTTTTCGCCCGCCAATGAAATAGTCTTCTACGCTCGAAGATGCCTTACTTTTGAGATAGATGCCCATACCCAAAAGAACCCCAACATAAAGAACCATTAGAGCAATATCGATTGGCGTAAAAAAACCTACCATGGTTCTACCTCTTTTCACTAAGAATAAAAAATGTTATAAGCATATATCTAATAATATTTTACTCTGCCAGAAATTCCAGTGTCAGGATTTTTTTGGCCGACATTTCGATATTACACCAGCCGGCGCCATCCATCGCAAGTTCTTTTTCCGGAAGTTCTTCCAGGTTTACAATTCGAACCGTCTTCCATTGCTGCTTGCCGGCGCCCGAAACAGCCATATTCTTTTGCAGCCTTTCAACGGGACTGCGTAATCGAGAAGAAGCGGCCTGTCCGCCGTTGAGTCGCAGTTTTGCTTTGATTGGGCCCGAAGCCGGGTTAAACAGGCGAACAACCCATCCGTTGCCGTTTTCGGCGCGTTTGACCGCACTTACAGCAATCGTTTCATCTGAAATCTCAAGGAATGATTTTTGGATTGGTTCGGTTCCGTTTTCAGTTGGTGCTGTCTGGCCGATGACCAGCGGCAGGTTGAATTTCTCGGCTGCATTCCA
>QNBS01000271.1 GCA_003644175.1 Planctomycetota bacterium
AGCCGGCCCAATCGCAGGAGATACCGCAGGACTCAAAGAATCTTGCAATGCTTTGCCATCTCCTGGGACTGCTCACGAATTTCCTCGGGCCGCTCATTCTCTGGCTCGTCAAGAAGGACGATGACGCTTTTGTCGACGAACAAGGCAAAGAAGCCCTGAATTTCCAGATCACACTGGTGCTGGCATACATCGTCGGAACCATCACGTCGTTTATTTGCGTCGGCTTCATTCTCTTGGCAGTGGCGGGAATTGCGGACATCGTGTTCTCGATTATGGCCTGTGTCGCCGCCAGCAAGGGTGAGCACTACCGTTACCCTGTCGCGATAAGGCTCGTAAAGTAGAACCGGGACCAATGCCTGCCCTGCAAGCCCAATGCGTGTCGATTTGCCGGTGCTTGATGTCGCCCGGCAGAACGGCCAGGGGTGGGATGATGTGCTGAGTGGACGACGTGCGAAACATTGAGGCGGTTATATTTGATCTGGGTCGTGTGATTGTCGATGTGGATATTCATCGGCCGGCGGGGTTTGTGTTTTCTCAGATGTCGCAGGCGGATGTCGAGCGGCTGATTACGGCGGTGATGGGCGATGAACTGATGGTGAGGTTCAATACGGGAAGGGTCGCCCCGCAGGAGTTTTATGAGGAGTTGACCGAGCGGTTCGGATTGGCGATTGGCTTTGAGGAGTTCAAGGATTTGTGGTGCGGAGTTTTCTCGCCGATTGCGCCGATGGAGGAGATGATCCGCCAACTGAACGGCGCCTGCCGGCTGGGTCTGTTGAGCGATACCGACCCGCTGCATTGGGCTTACCTGCACAGCACATATCCGGTGTTGAGTTTGTTCGCCAGGCCGACGTTGAGTTTTGAGGTGGGGACTGTCAAGCCGGATCCGGCGATCTTTCTTGCCGCGGCGAAGAATGTGGATACGCCGGTTGAGAGGTGTTTGTATATTGACGACCTGGCGGCGAATGTCCGGGGCGCCGTTGCGGTGGGGATGACAGGGATTGTCTTTGGCGGGGCCGCTGAGCTTCGAGCCGAGTTGGTCGAAAAAGGGTTGTTGTGAGGGGACGCCGCCGCAGGTATAATGAGTATAAGGCTTCTGCAAAATTGCGATTTGACATACATTACTTAACTCTAAGAAAAGAAAAAGACTTCCCGCTTTTTCTTTTCCAAAAACATGTCAAATCGCAATTTTGCAGAACTCGTATAATAAGTATGGATTTGCGCCTGAGATTTGGGTAAGCGGTTGGTATTAATATGGGACTGGAAATTGAAGCCAAGGTTAAGGTCGCCGGGCTGGATGCGATCAGCGAACGGCTGGAGGGGCTGGGGGGGCTCGGGGCCGAGCACCGTGGCGACGTAACCCATCTTGATACATATTACGCCGGCGGTATCAAGCGGGGCTGCGGGCTGAGGCTGAGGCGATGGATTGACGCTGCCGGCGAAAAGGCGATACTGACCTATAAAGGAACGAGGCAAAAAGGACGATTCAAGAAAAGGACGGAAATTGAGGTTGAAATCGCCGATTATTCGGCCATGGCCGAGCTTCTGGAGGCGCTTGGATACCGGCAGGAACTTATCATCGAGAAGCGACGTAGGTTCTGGAGGTTCCGTGGCTGTGCGATTTGCCTGGATCAGTTGCCCCTGTTAGGCAGTTTTGTCGAGGTGGAGGGGCCCGCTGAGGACATTATCGGGCAGGTGCTGGCGGCCATTGGATTGGGCGGGCTGGAACATATTAATAAAGGATACGCCGGCTTGATGAAAAGCAAACTTAGAGAAATCGGTTCGCAGGATACCCAGGTGCTGTTCGACAGCGAGGGATGAATTAGAGTATGAGTCTGAATCCGAACGACGGTTATATCGCCTATATCATTAACCCCAAGAGCGGGGCCAGCAGCGGCAAGACGATGGTGCGCCAGTTCAAGGATTATCTGGCCGCGGGCGGTTACGATGTTCGTACGAGCTTTACGCATTCGCTTTCGCACGCCGCCGAACTTGCCGGCCGGTCGGGCGCCGATGCCGACTGCGCTATGATAGTGGCCGGCGGCGGGGACGGCACAGTTCGCGAGGTGGTGCACGGGCTGGAAGGAAACGACAAACCCATCCTGATTATCCCCGGCGGCACTGAGAATCTGCTGGCCAACGAATTGGGCTTCGACGAAAAAACCAAAACACTGATCAAGGCCTTCGAGGGCGACTGCATACGCCCGCTGGATTTGGGCGACGCCAACGGCAGATGTTTTACATCCATTGCCGGTTTTGGATTCGACGCCGATGTTGTCAGGCGCGTCATGGATACGCGACAGGGCCACATCAACCATCTTGATTATTTCTGGCCTGTCTGGCGCACCTTCTGGGGCCATCGATTTCCCAGGCTGAATATTGCCGTTGACGATGAGGAGATATACGAGGGTCCCTGCCTTGTCTTTGTCGGGAACATTTCGCGATATGCCGTCGGGCTGCAGATACTTCGTTACGCCGACTACGGAGACGGGCTGCTGGACGTTTGTATTTACAAATGCAACTCGCGGCTGCGCCTTGCCAAGCACTCGCTGATGACCATTTTGAAAATGCACGCCGACCGGAAGGATGTCATTTACAAACAGGGCAAAGTCATCCATGTCGGTTCGCCGGACGCGAAAGTGTACTCTCAGTTCGACGGCGACCCCGGGCCGGTTCTGCCCATAACCATCGAACTTGTTCCACGGGCGGTGCGCATGGTGGTTCCCCCCAACGCCAAACCCGCCGGCATACGAACGCGGTTTATTAGAATGTTAGGATAACACGGCATTGGCGCCGCAAGAGGATGTTAGATTGTAGATTTGAGATTAAAGGGCGATGCACTCCTCTGACGTTGGAATGCAATCTACAATGGTAAGGAATTGTCGTACAGAGACAGGAAACAATGGATAATACAATCACAATCGGCGACGTGCAAATCAAACGCGATGGCGGGCTTTTTCTGACAGCCGGCCCGTGCGTTATCGAGAGTCTGGCGGGCTGTCTTGACATCGCCGGGCGACTTGCCGAAATCGGCGAAAAGACCGCCGTCGGGGTGATATTCAAGGCGAGTTTCGACAAGGCCAACCGTTCCAGCATAAGCAGTTTTCGCGGGCCGGGCTTGGCCGAGGGGCTGGAAATCCTCGCTCAGGTACGCATCAAGACCGGTTTGCCGGTCATGACCGACGTACATGAGTCCGACCAGCCCCGGCAGGCGGGCGAGGTTGTGGATTGTCTTCAGATTCCGGCCTTTCTTTGCAGGCAGACCGATTTGCTGGTCGCCTGCGCCGAAACAGGCAAACCCGTCAGCGTCAAGAAGGGACAGTTTCTTTCGCCGGGCGAGATGGGCAATGTCGTCGACAAGATACGCGCTGCCGGAAACGACCGGATCATACTGACCGAGCGCGGCACGTTCTTCGGATATAATCGGCTGGTCAACGACATGACGGCCATCGCCGAGATGCAGCGGCTGGGTTGCCCCGTTGTGTTTGACGCCACGCACAGCACACAGCGCCCCGGCGGATCAGGCACTACCAGCGGGGGCAATCGCGAGATGGCGCCGGTACTTGCAAAGGCGGCTGTCGCCGCGGGCGCCGACGGTCTCTTTCTCGAAGTTCATCCCGAACCGGACAAGGCCAAATCCGACGCCGCCTGCATCATGCCCATCGACTGGACCGAGAAACTTCTCGCCGACTGCAAGAGAATTTACGAGATAGTGAGGAGCTGAGTCTATGGCCGTTGACCAACAATACCTGTACGGGCCCGTACCCTCAAGACGTCTCGGTCTGAGTCTCGGGGTGGATATCGTTCCCTTGAAAACGTGCACGCAAAATTGCATCTATTGCCAGTTGCCTGTTGTGTGCAGACAGATCATGCAGCGACAAAGTTTTGTGCCTGTC
>QNBS01000272.1 GCA_003644175.1 Planctomycetota bacterium
GCCCAGCGGGATAGCCTTTTGCGGATTCTTCAGATCGCCGCTCATGCCGATCCCCGCCGAGAAACCTGTTACCGCCGGAAAGAACACCGCAAGGATCGCCCAGAAGCCCCCCGCCTCGCTGGTCTGCGCCGCCGGCGCACCCCATTGCGGCGCCTTGAACGGACCACTCAACACTCCCGCCGTCAACGCCATCAGAGACAGTCCCACCAGGACCATCAAAGGAATCTGCAGACGCAGGGCCAGGCTCGCACTTTTTCCGGAAATAACGATTATAAAAACAATCAGCGCCGCGGCCATCCATTGCAGCGGCGGCGCACCCCACGCCTGGGGCCAGAAGATCGAAAGCGCTTCAGCCAGACCGAAACAATACAGCGTAATGCTCAGCACATAGCACAGAAACAGCGGAATACCGATCGCCCCGCCGATCGTCAGCCCAAGGCTCCGGGATATCATATAATACTCGCCGCCGGTCCCAAGTCGACTGTTTGTCGCCACCGCAGATGCGCTCAACGCCGTAAAAAACGCAATCGCACAGCAGATCGCAACAATAGAGATCGCCCCCCCCAAACCGGCGTGAGCCACTACCCATCCGAATCGAAGGTACATGATCACGCCGAGAATCGTCAGCACGCTCGGCGTAAAAACGCCCAAAAACGCCCCAAACCTGCCCCCCGTGCGATCCGACAAGACGCCGAAGCCTCCGGACATAATTGTCATCCGTAAATCAAAAACGTTATAAACCAATCCTTCAAAAACACTGCCTCTGGGTGGCGGCCACCGAACGCAGTGAGGTGGATGGTTTGATTGTAACCCAAATCCCCCCAAAAGCAACCATCTATAAGCCCGTCGCCGTCGCGCGGGCCGTCGCAAAGATGTCTTGATTTTTGCGACCTTTTTGGATACTATCAGCGTATCGTCTCTTGGCAGGGAACAGAAAATGGACAAAACGCTAAGCCCTATAATTATCATTTCGCTGATTTCGCTGACCACCTCGGCGGACACCTTTGTTCACCGCTCGACGCACGATAAGCTTTACGGTTATGCCGCCAGCAAGACCGAAAACGGCGAAATCATCGTTCAAACAAAGGAAAATGGCCCGGCAGCCCTTAATCTGGCCCAATACAACAGCGTCAGGTCGAGGCGGTAGAGTAATTTATGTTTTTTACTGGCATCCTCGTCCGAAGAAGTGTATAATATAAGACAAATTGGGAGGTTCCGAAATGTTCAGACAGATTGCCGTTATCGCCTTGATTGTTGCTTTTTGCGTTGCCCTGTGCCCGGCCGATACCTTCAAACACCGGCAGAGCGGAGAGGTTTTTTACGGCTTCCTGACGCAGAAGCAAAGTCGTGGCAAAACGCTTGTCTACGTGGAAAAAGACAAGGCCTTCAAGCCCCTGTCCTTAGCCGAATATGAGGTAACGCGCAACGAGAAAGGCCGGCGCAACAGCATCATCGTCATACCCGTCACGTACGAAGAGGCCATTGTCTCGAAAGCCGTCGCCAAAACGATTGCCAGGATGATCGTCGAAGCCTCCAACAAGGGCCCGCGTTACATTCTTCTCGAGATTGACAGTCCCGGCGGCCGCGGCGAATACATGAAGATGATCAGCGCCGCAATAAGCGGCGCCGCCAATTGTCCGGTCATCGCCTATATCTCCGGCGGACCTTACGGCGGGGCGTACTCGGCGGCGGCGACGATAGCGCTGGCCTGCGAAAAAATCTATATCGCAGGCGACGCCGTCATGGGCTCGACGGCGCCGGTTGTGGGTCGTTCATCCGCCGCAGAGAACGTTACGGAATTTTACGAGTTGTTCAACTCCGACAACCTCGCCGGCTATGGAAGCTATATCGCAACCCTTGCCGCCAACCGTCGGAGGCCCGCCGTCCTTGCGAAGGCTATGCTCGACAAGAGTATGGAGATTATTGAAGTCGAAGATCCCGACGGCAACAGGAAGTTTATCAACAAAACCGACCGCGTCCCGGAGGAGGCAATCATCCGGACCATTTCCAGGACCGAGTCTTATTCAGTCGCCGAAACCACCGACAGCGGGACAAAAACGCGAGATATCATGAAGATGGTGCTTACTGTCGGCGCCGATGAAGCCGCGCGCGCGAGGCTGGTTGACAAGGTCGTGGGTTCACGGGACGAAATACTCGCCGACCTGGGCGCTGCCGATGCGGGGATTACTTATGTACGAACCATCCAGGCGGCCGTGAAAAAGTATGTGGCGGTAAAGCGAAATGTAAATAAATCCGTCGCTCAGATTGATTTTCTCCAGCGGCGGGTCGACGAACTAAGGGCCCAGCTTGACCGGGCCGACGAGCAGATCCGAACCAACCCGATAACAAGACAACGACGCAACTACGACGGAGGCTACGATCGGTACAACCCCGACGGCAGGAGAAGTGAGCGATTCTATCGCGGCGGCGACCGCGCCGGGAATTCACGCGGATCGAGGAGGACCGGCGCCGGACGAGATGACTTCCGCAGGTCCGAATCGGTCATGGCATTTGAGCCTTCCGACGCGATGTTCCAACTCGTCGACGAACTGGCCTATACGCTGACCAATCTGATCGGCGAGCATCGACGCCTCATGGGGCTGGTCCGCCGAGATCCCGGAGCACTGCCGCCAGGTCTGACCACGGATGGCCTCCAAAGGCGACTCGACGCCACAATAGCACTCCAGCGAAATCTGATGGCCCGATTCAGATAGCCGACGCCGACGCCCTCCCCTGAAAAAACAGGGCCCGACGCCACGTGCGGTGCTCCGCCCCTTTATTTGGACAAATCATCTTCGACCATCCCGCAAACTGCTGTCGCTTGCAATCCCCGGAACTCGGCAAGGTCCCTTTAGTCGTCATCCTTGTGCTTGACGACGCCTTCGGCCGAGCCGCCCGAACTTGAGGTTACGGTAATTGAATCGCCCGGGTCGGACGCAGGCTTTATCCGCAACTCGTATCTGTTCTTCTTGGCAATGAAGGTCATTTCACCATGGCCTTGAACAGTGAGCACTGCGGTTGGCTGGTCGCTGCTTGTGGCCCGGACAATGAGTTCCTGACTTTCGACCTTGTAGTCAGCCTTGATGACCGCAACCACATCTGCGTCTCCGCCCGGGACCGGAATTGTCTCAGCTGCGACGAATTTCACGGCGTCGGCATTGGTGCTGCCCGGTCCCTGAGAGATAACAGTAACCGCGGCGCCTTCGTTGAACGTGTATGTTCCGACATAATTCCACTGCGCCCCCGCCGTCTGCTGGTCGGCCCAGGCGGTATCGAGCAGAGTCCGGCCGTCATAAACTTCCACCGGCACATCCGTCATCCTGCTCGGCCACAGGGTCCACCGGATATAGACGTCAAATGTTCCCGTCAGAGGCGCAGACCAGGTGTATGTCGCCCCGGCATCTCTGCTCCACAGGGAATTGAGTCCGTAAGGATTTTTCCCACCGGACTTTTTCCATGATCCCGTAGAAGATGTGCCGGGGGCGCCGTTGTCGATCACAAGTTCGTCCAGCGCCGAAATGGGCGCGAACCGTACGGCGTCGGCATTGGTGCTGCCGGGCCCCTGCGATATAATCGTTACACTTGCGGTTTCAGAGAGCGTGTAAATGCCCAGAAGATTCCACTGCCGGGGGGCCTGTTTCTGATTGACCGAAACGGTGTCAAGCAGGGCGCCGGCGTCTCGAATCTCAACCGGCACATCCGTCATCCTGCTGGGCCACAGGGTCCAGTGCATGAAGACCGCGTAACGATCCGGGGTGAGATTGGCGTTAAACGTAAATGTCGCGTCGGCGCCTCTTGACCAGAGCGAATCGGCGCCGTGAGGATTCTTTCCGCCGGATGTTCTCCATCTTCCGGTCGATGAGGCGCCGGGATCACTGTTGTCGACGATAAC
>QNBS01000273.1 GCA_003644175.1 Planctomycetota bacterium
GATTAGCGAGGCGTTCGGGCGACAGATCGTTTGCCCCGGCGACTCTGTCGATCCATTTCTGTTTTGCAGCCTCATCGGCTGGATAGCCTCTTGCGCCGAGGTAAGTTCGTTGAAGGGTGGAAACGTTCCGCGTTTTTCCAAGCTCTGCGAGGATCTTGTCGCCGGCCTGCTCTGCAAATGCGCGGAAGGTGGTGAGCTTGCCGCCTATCATGCTGTAGATCGTGAAACTTCGCTCGGCATCCGGTTGGAGAATCTCGAGCCGGTGCGATCTTGACACACGGCTGGTGTAATCCAGCCCCGAAGCCGGCAGAGGTCGAACGCCGCAGAAGGTGAATACGACATCGTCTTTCGATACGGTCAGATTCGGGAAAACGCTTTTGAGCGTGGTCATCATGTAATCGACTTCATTTTCGCTGCATTCGGCGTCGTCGGGATTGTCGATTCGTATGTCGGTCGAGCCCATAATGATCTTGTCCATAAAGCGAAACACGATACAGACACGGCCGTCGGTGTGCTCGTAAAACACCATCCTGTCCCCCAGGGCGTCGTACAACTCTTTGTTGTCGATCACAAGGTGAGAGCCCTTGGTTCCGCCCATAAAGTGCGACTCGACGCCAAGCGATTTATTGGCGAAATCCACCCAGGCGCCGCCGGCGTTTACGACGATCGCGGGCTTAACGGCCACTTCTCCGCCGCCGGCCTGGTCGGTAAGAACGACTGTGTCTTTATCGCCCTTGACGGTGGTAACATAATTTATGGCGCGGCAGTTTGGATTTTGGCGGCAGGATTCTTCAATCATCTCTATGCACAGGCGTTCGGCCTGGCTGATCCAGGCGTCCCAATAAGTCGCCGTACACACTATATTGGTTCTAAGGCCGGGAATTTCCCTGAGCGACTTGGCCTTTGACAGCAGGTAGTGGCGCGGCGTTCGGCGGCGTTTTCGCGTGATGAAATCGTAAAAACACAGTCCCATCTTGACGATCAACGCGCCCCTGCCCCCGACACTGACCGGAAGACCTAAAAAAATCAGCGGCGATTTGATCAGGCCGGCAAACCACGAATCGATCGGGATGCTGGTCTTGAGCGGCGCGACAAAATGGGGTGCACAGTCTAACAGCTCGTTTCGCTCGGCAACGGACTCTCTGACGAGTTTGAACTCGGCATTTTCGAGATAACGCAGACCCCCGTGAATCATGCGGGACGATTTTGAGCTGGCGCCGGCGGTAAAGTCGTCTTTGTCCACCAGGATACAGCTTACCCCCTGCAAAGCCAGATCCCGCATAAGGGCGGTGCCATTCACGCCGCCGCCTAAGATCAGGACCTCGCACGAGTTGTCGCGCCTAAGATCATTCCACAAATCCACCCGCTTTTTCATATACCGCCGCCTGAAAAAAACTATCTCGTTCCTGTTGCGGAAAGAAAAAATGGCCGCTGTCATCCCCGCGAAAGCGGGGATCCAGTGCGAATAGTCTGGATTCCCGCTTTCGCGGGAATGACAAATGTTGTTTCCGCAACAGAAACTATCTCTGTACAATATCAATAATGCTATCAAACACATCTTGAACAGTCAAGTTTTTTTCTCTAAGAGTTTAGCCATGTGCGCAAAAAAAAGCCGGTGCCCGCGAAAATGTTCTCTTTCATTCGAGCGCCGGCGTAAGCACCGATTGTTTGAACCGTAAATGCCGCAATCGGTTCTTTGCATCCCTGCATGCCGCGTCATGCCCCAAAGGCATGTTCTCAGCTTGTAACTTCGATAGGCAGATTATGATCCTTCCACCCTTCGAAACCGCCCTCCAGTTCTATCACACTGAATCCCTGATTGGTGAATTCCATCGCGGCGGCGGCGGCAAGGTGGCAATCTTCGGAGTAGCAGTAGACGACGTTAACCGCTTGCCTGCTCAGGCCTGAGCAACTCGCCCACCTGGCGCTGGGTAGGTTGATTGCACCGGGTATGTGCTCCAGGGCATAGTCGTCGGCGCTGCGAACGTCGATGATATTGACGTTTTCGTGCTCCTTGATCATCCGGTCCAACTCTATAGGCCCGGTGGTAAACTCCATTTTGGCCTTGAAATACTTATGTGCTTTCCTGGGACTTACAAGTGTCATTTTTCAACCCTTTCAAATCGTCTGACCTTTAATTGCCGGGCTTTTGGGCCCCCTTCGCTTACTACACAAGTCCCGCTCGCCTTTCTTATTTATACGCACAAAGCGCGCAAACGGGTCATGGTTTGACAGACCAAAGCAAGAAACGCCAGGGCTATCGCATGAAATCCTCTTATGTCATTCCCGCGAAAGCGGGAATCCATTTTCACACGTCAATAACAAGCATTTCGCTTCTGGTTCCCCGCTTTCGCGGGGATGACAAATCTTTTGTCCGCCAGCCAAATCAATGATATTTGCGCAAAATACAAAGATAAACATTTCATGCAATTACCCTGCAAGAAAGGCAGGGCCGATACACTCTTACTTTATCAGACGGCAGAGTTCTTTGAATTCGGGATGTTCGGCGGTCTTGAGCAGTTCGAAAAGGATCATTTCAGTGCTGCTGAGATTTGCGCCTTCGGCGGTGAGTCGCCGGACGGCGATTTGCCTGTTGGCGGCCGTCCGGGAGGAAACGGCGTCGGCTATGAGGTGGACGTTGAGGTCTCTGTCCAACAGATCCATCGCCGTCTGATAGATACAGACATGGGCCTCGATGCCGCACAGGATGACATCGGTGGCTTTGAGGGCGTTTAGCTTTTCGATGAATTTGGCGTCGCCGCAGCAACTGAAGCTCATCTTATCGACCGGCTCGACACCATCCAGAAGCTCTGCCAATTGTGGCACAGTCGGCCCTAATGCCCGCGGATTCTGCCGGCAACACAGGATCGGCATCTCAAGCGCCTTTGCGGCCTTGATAAGAACCTCGATATTGGCAAAAAGAGACTCCTTGCCGTCCATAAGCTCAGCAAGCTTGCCCTGCACATCAACAACCACCAGACAGCATTTTTCAATATCAATCATAACCACAATAATATATAATAGTCAGCGGACGAATTCACTGAAAAAATGGCGGGATTAGTGAATAATCTCAATCCTTCGCTGCGACTTGATTATGAGTTGTTGGTAATCGGATCATTTTTTCAAAGGAGACATTGACATGCTTGAAAGTGAAAGCGTTTTATTACAGCGATTCACCGCCGGCGGCGATGCCGAGGCCTTTTCGGAGATTGTCAGACGTCATGCCGGCATGGTTTACGGAGCGTCCATCAGGGTGCTTTCCGACGCCGACCTGGCGGCCGATGCGACGCAGGAGACCTTCTTTCAATTGTTGCAGAACGCCTCCGAGATCACCGGCTCGGTGTCCGGGTGGCTTCACAGGGTTGCCACGCGCAAGGCCGTCGATGTGATACGCAGGGATTCTTCACGCAGAAAACGGGAAGCTCAATACGCTGCGGGCAGAACAGTCGATGTCCGGAAATGGCAGGACATCTCGCCGTATATCGATGAGGCGATGGATGAACTTGACGAAGAAACACGCCTGATTCTGATAGGGCACTTCTTCAACGGCCAGACCATGACAGAAATCGCAGTTTCCGCCAAACTCTCCCAGCCCACCGTGTCACGCAGAATCGAAAGCGGCATAGAAAGACTCAGACAAAAGCTCAAGGACCGCGGAATCATCGCTGCGGTATCGGTACTGGCGGGCCTGCTCAGCGCAAACGCAGTTGAGGCGGCGCCTGCGACGGTCCTGAGTGAATTGGGCAAGATGGCTCTTGTCGGCTCGGCTTCGGCGACGGCCGCCGGCTCAGCGACGGCCGCAATCGGCTCGACCGCGGCCAGGGCGGCAACCACTGCGGTGATGGCGGGCGTAAAGGCCAAGATCATCACGACAGCGGCGGCGGTTA
>QNBS01000274.1 GCA_003644175.1 Planctomycetota bacterium
AAGTTCCCCTTCTACCCCGAAATTCCCGTCTTCTGGCTCTTTACCCTGTAGTTCGATGTACTGCATAATTACCTCGTCTGTGACGTTGCCAGAACTCGCCACAAAATACCCTCTGGCCCATATGTGTCTGCCCCGGAATTGCCGACTCAGCGTTTTGAACTCCGACATCATCTTTCTCGAACTCTTGCCCTTGACGCTTTGCATGAGCCGACTCACGATAATGCTCCATGCCAATATAATACTAAAGTCTTCGCCTGAAGGCGAGGGATTTTCTCCCATTCCCCGAAGGGGACATTAATGCCCCACTTGCGGGAATTTACTACCCCAAAGGGCATACCAATCCTCAAAGAATATTGCGCCTGGACAGGCGGATAGATGAGATGTCGCAGCGATCCTTTGTATGCTTGACAATCGCAGAGGGCGTCCTTCCTGCGGGTTTTTCGCCGGATGCGCCGGCCGGAAAACCGCGTTTTTCAGCAAAAATCAGGGGTCGAGAGTTTTATTGAACCGTCCGGCGGCCACCTGCGTAGCATTTTATAGAACCAATGTTGAACTGACAGGCGGCGGTAAGGGTACTGCCGGCTGACAAATTGTCCTTCTCCTTTGATACCGGGTCGGGGGGTTGACCCGTAAAGAGCAGCGTTGTCCCTCCTCAACGCTGCTTTTTTTTTGTTCCGGTCTCGGATTATCGATTATCCTGACAGAGAGTGCCCGGAGGCGCTATTCCAGCGGGAGGTTTGATTCCTGGAGGATGAATTTTACGACGCTGTCGTTTTCGTTTGGGCCGATGACGTGATGGGCATATTGCTTGATTTCGTCGGTGGCGTTCAAGGTTGGCCCTACTCCTGCGGCAGTTTCGCCAGGTCCATTTCAGAGCCGGCGATCATGAGGATGTCGCCGGCGAAAATCTCGGTGCCGGGCATGGGAACATTGATGATGTCGCCGATGCCCTTCTTTTCAGTCGGGCTGCCCCGTTTGATACTGACGAGATTGACGTTGTATTTCTGCCGCAACTGCAAATCCTTCACCGTCTTTCCTACGAAGCTTTTCGGGGCGGTGATTCTGGCGAGGCTGTAGCCCGGTGCAAAATCGATCTTTTCACTGATGTGCGGCGCGATGAGCTTATAGGCCCATCGTTGTGCGGTCTCGATTTCGGGATAAACGACATCGGTGGCGCCGACGGCGGAAAAGACTTCACCGGCCGTCAGGCCCTGGGCGCGAGCGACGATCCGCTTGATGCCCATTGCCTTGAGGCTCACGACCGTCATGATCGCCGCTTCAAAGGCCTCGCCTCCCTGACCCATGCCCACAATCGCCGCGTCGACCCGGTCCACGCCTTGGGCGCGAAGCGCATCGGCGTCGGTGCTGTCCAGACGCACAGCGTGCGTAACCTGGTCGCGAATGCTGTCCACCCGCGTCCGGTCGCGGTCGATGGCGATCACTTCGGCGCCGCTCATCGAAAGCGCAATCGCCAGTTTCCGCCCGAACCTTCCCAATCCTATAACCGCAAAACGTCTCATATCAGGCATCCCTTAAATATCATATCAACCCCAGCTAATTATACCGATTCTCTAAAAATATTGCGCCTGTATGGCTCTTGCGGTCGCAGCGTTTGCTGCGCCTCCCATCCACCTCACGGCGTTCGGCGGCTGCCGCCCGACATCGGTCATTTTTTTCTTTCCGCAACAGGCTCCACTTATCCTACGATGATCGGCTCGCCGGGGTACTCATATCCGACGGTCCTGAGATTAAATGTTATCGCCGCCAGCAGCGTCAACGGCCCCAGTCGCCCGATCAGCATGGTGGCTATGATAATCAGTTTGCCGGCGGTTGTCAAAGAGCCGGTAACGCCTGCGCTTAGGCCCACGGTTCCCAGCGCCGAAGACACTTCAAACATGATATCGATTAAATCAAACCCACTATGTCTTTCGGTGATACTCAGCAGAAACGTTCCTCCTAACAGTATGACCGAAAAAAGCAGGCCCACCGTGATCGCCCGGCCCACAACGGCGGGGTTGACCGACCGCCTGAATATCTCGACATGGGGACGCTTGCGCAAGGTCGCATAGGCGACCATGATTATGACGGCAAGCGTAACCGTCTTGATTCCCCCGGCCGTGGAGCTTGGCGAGCCGCCCACAAACATCAGCGACATCAGGCAAATCTTGCTCGCATCCGACAGCGATGCGATATCGACCGTATTAAAACCCGCCGTTCGCGCCGAAATCGACTGAAACAGGGCGCACTTGAACCGGCTGTCGTGATCGGGCTGCGGCGAATAGTGCTCCAGAAGCATAAGCGCGATCGCGCCGACGATAATCAGAATCGCGCTGGTGCTGAGGACAACCTTTGTCTGAAGACGTACCTTCATCGGCGGCGCCGTTTCAAAAATAACCCCCCGGTTCAGTCGTCGTCTTATGGATCGTTTGATCCGGTCGTAAAAAACCTGGAAGAGATTGTAGAGTACGCCGAACCCGAGACCGCCTAAGATGATCAGCGGTGCGATGACGCCATAGACGCCGATATGGTCGTCATAATCGAGAAGGCTCGTGGGGAAAAGACTGAAACCCGCATTGCAAAATGCGCTGATCGAGTGAAAGATGCTGTAGAACCATTTCTGATGGGCAAACTGAACCGTCCCTGCGGCATCGTCCCACATATTGAGCATGCTCAGTGCACCGACAGCTTCGATGAAAATCGTGGCGACAAAGATGAAACCTATCATCTGCGAAATCCGCCCTAAGGTCTGCGTACTCAAAAGGTCCTGCATGGCGACCGATTCCCGGACACTCAGCGCCTGACCCAACAGCAGGGCAAGGACCGCACCGAAAATAACAATACCCAACCCGCCCAACTGGATAAGGCCTAAGATCACCACCTGCCCCATCATCGTAAAATCGCCGCCCGTATCTTTCACGATTAGACCCGTTACGCATGTGGCGCTGGTGGAGGTAAAAAGAGCGTCGACAAAACTCATGCGTTCGAGATTGTGGAACCGCGGCAGCATGAGCAGGCCGGCGCCGGTTACGATCAGTATCACAAATACCGCAATGAGCGCCGTAGTCGGATTGCGCCCCGACGCCGCCAGGTCCACACAACTCCTGCACGCCTTGATCACCACCTGGCAGACCAGATATGTGCCCAGCGAGAACATTATCACGCCGCCGGGATCGGCAAACCACTTCCGTGCGCCGAAGACCAGCACCATCAAACCGATCAGCAGCGGTATCTCGAACCAGTTGGCCGCCAGAAATTCCCGCTTGGAAAAACTGTTTACAAAACGGACGATTTTCTCGATGACAAAAACGAAAAACGCGACGACCTGTATGATTTGCAGCGTCCTGACGGAGAAAAACGCCGGCTCCTCGAACCCATACAGCAGAACAAATGTTGCCGTAACAACCGCCGAGGCGACCACATTGACGGCTGCAAAGAAATGCTCGACCTTTTTGTTTTTGTTCCGTATCCGCATGAAACCGGTTGGCCCCTATGGACTTCCACCCGGGCTCGACCCAAGGCTGTATCGCCAGAGTATAACCGCCTGCGTCGTCCGGTTCAACCCTGCCGTTTTGCCTGTACTTGCCCTTTTTCATCGTTAGCCGGTTTGTGATCGCCGAAGATGATGTCACAGGTCTGCCACTCGCCGGGTTTTCGACAGGGGTTTACCAGGGGAGCGAACTTGCCGTAGAATGCCCCTCGGCCGCAACTGAGTCGTGCTTGCTGCATAATATCAGGTCTATTCCAGGAGGATGAGCATTCGGGCGGCTGTTTCGACTGCCCGTCCCCGGATTATACCGGACTGACAGGGTGGCGGGTTCGGGTGGTCATTGCGGGCGAAAACAGGCTTAACGGCCCAAATTTGGGG
>QNBS01000275.1 GCA_003644175.1 Planctomycetota bacterium
GCACTCTACCAAGCTGCGTTTCGGTGGGCTAAGAGCCCACTCTACAGGTCGAGGGGCGAGATTAGATCTCCGTGTTTTTTCCTTGCTTCATTTAGTCGGTTGCGAATTTTTGCGAATGTGTCGTAGACAATCTGCGGGGTGTCGGGCACCTTGCTCCTGTAGATCGCTTCGACCCGGTCGAACTTGGCCAACAGATTCGGGACACGAATCGTAAACGCTTTTATATAAGCGGCCTCGGTGTAGTCGGTGTCGAGTTTTTCCCTGAAGAGCTTCTGCACATCCTTATACAGCGGGATCCATCCGGTCGACGACTTTTTCGCATCGACGTCGCCGTTTACGCGCAGTTCGGCCCAGAGCATCCAGACGGTTTTGTCCAGGATTTCGTTCAGGTAGGCGCCGTTTTCATCCCTGAGGAAGTAGTTTACCGAAAAGATCGCCGGCGGATTGTCGGCGCCTTCGGCGAAATCCAGATTGTTTTGGATGTACCGCCCCAACGGGATCGAGACGAAGTCCTGGTTGGACATGATGTTGAATGTCCGCACGCCCTCTTTGCCCAATGTGGCGGCGGTCGTTTCCGATTCAAGCGCTGCGCCTTTTGCGATAATACCCTCCGCCCAGTCAAACGCCTGCTCGACGGGGACCAGTGTATCGCTGTCTCTGCCGCCGTAGACAATGCCGCCCAACGGAACGCCGTCCGGGTCGTCGGCCAACGGGTCGCGGTTGGCCAGAGCCCCGATCGAAACAGTGTAGCGGGCGTTCTTGTGCGAGGCGGTGATCTCGTTGCCCTTGTCGTCGGTTTTGCCCTTGTGCCATTTGCCCGAATGGTTCGTGCCCTCGGTGGGCAGTTCTTTGCCCATGCCCAGCCAGTGCGGCATGCCGTCGTCGGTAATGAGCACATTGCCGAAGATCACCTCGCCGGGGGTTGTGATAGCTTCGTAGATGACGGGGTCGTCGGTGGGGTTGACATCGCGAATGATGCCGAAAATGCCGCGTTCGACATTGGCGGTGTATATCCCGCCGCCCCTCTTTCGCAGGTAGGCAATGTCGTCGCCGATGATGGTCTGGCCGGGAATCATGGCGGTGGAGGTTTTGCCGCACGCCGACGGGAACGCTCCGGCAAAGTAGGTCACCCTGCCGTTGGGTCCGTGTGCGCCCATGATGAACATGTGCTCGGCGAGCCAGCCTTCCTTCGACGCCTTCTGGATTGCAAGCCGCAGGGAGAGTTTCTTTAAGCCTACGGTATTGCCTGCATACTGGGTATTGGTCGAATAGACCAGGTTGTCTTCCAGGTCTATGTAAATACGGCGTTTGTCGATATTTTTGCTGCAGCCGTTTTCGTCGGTTTCGCCCTGGGTGTGGATGAATCTGAAGAAGTCATCGCCGGGTCCGACCTTCTTGAACTGCTCATAGCCGGGCCGATACAGGATGATCTCGCTGTGGGCGACATACGGCGAGTCCGTTATCTGGACGCACGAAATCGAGAAATCCGAATCCGTCGGTCCGAGGCAGAAGAAACAGACGATCATCTGCTTGCCGACCATCGAATCCTTGATAAACGACCGAACCTCCTCTGTGCCGCTTGCCTTGTCGGTGGAATTGAGGCTCTCGCCGAGGTCCATGCCCTCCGGCAGGAGATATTTCGTATTTCCCTTGTCGCGGGCCTGGTCGTTGTAGCCGTCAAAATGGTACGTATGGCCCTCGGTAGCCAGCGGATGCTCGCCGCCGCCGTTTTTGGCCATTTCGCGAATTGCGGCCAGTTCCCGCTCGTCGTCGGTCAGAACGAAAACCGAGCCGGGATTAGCCAGTTCTATCGCATCAGCGATGAAAGCATGCATTTTTGCGTTGTCAATGGCGATTAATTTGCTGAAATTGTCCCCTGTCAGCCTTTCCTGTAATAATTGCTGTACCCTGTCCACTATTTACTGTCCTTCCTTTCAAAATCCCCGGTTATTAAAATCTGGATGATTGTAGTGGTTTTGACCCTGAGAGTCAACCACGTCTATCCAAACAAGACTTTTGCAAAATTGCGATTTGACATGTTTTTGCAAAAGTCTTGTTCAAAGTTATATCGAGCCTCTCAGTCGTATGTGCTGGATGACTTCTGCCGATTTGATCGACATGCCGTTGAGGCAGCCGGTTACATTGCAGAACGAAACGGCATTATTGAAATCCAGTTTGGGCGTTAATCCGATAACGACCATGTCGGCATCGGGCTTGCAACTGCAGTCGATGAGCTTTTTGAACATGGCGCCGCAATGCGGGCAGTATAATTCGTCCTTTACGCCGTCTTTCAGTTCGCCCGACAGGATGATCTTCTCGAAATCCCCCTCAATTGCCGAAAGAACAAATTCGCCCTCTATGCCCGCCCGCTTAAACTTCATACGCAATCCGCCGACGCCGTTTATCTTGTGTTCCTTATCAATGATATTGCAGCCCTCAGGACAGTATGCTTCGGTTACAACGTACCTCACTTTTTCCTCGTCCGCCTCTTTTGTGCCTTTTTTCCGCTGCATGAGCGGGATAATCAATTTCCCATCTTTACTGAATCGTTCCATATTAAACCCCTTGCTCACTATACCTGCTCATTATTTCTTCGGCGGGCCTTCATAAAGAGCCGGCCGTATCCGTCCGCCAGGGCCCGGTTGGCGGCTACGACATCTTCTCTGAATCTCACGTTGGCCTGACTTGTTGTGCCGACGTGCTCTGCGGCGTCCTCCTTAGATGAAACTACAACGCCGGGGCCGACGAGGGCGTTTGCAGGCAAATCAACTCCCTGCACAACGTCAGTTATGCTTCCGTCAAAAAAAGGCCTGCCGTGTCTCCAGGAAAAAAAGAGACCCGACAGGCCTGTATTCTGTTCGGTCATCTGCCAAACACCGACAGACCACCAACAACTTACATACCATAATTTCTGAGGCAAAAAAAACCGGCAAAGTCCACTCCATCATTGCCTGCCGCCGCCTGCCGCCGGCTTATCATCGAACAGGCAAGGTCAATTGCCTCTTCTAAGTCTGCCTCTCGTTTCTATATTTTAAGCGATTATATACGGATGCCCCGCAAGAACAAGCTTTTTTTTCGGAATATTGTGTTAATCTTCGGCTTGAGTTTCAATTTGCGGAGCACTTTCGAGGGTGAATATGATCACCCTCTCGCCGGTGACCGTGCTGATATCGGTGTGCATGCTCGCCACTTTTGTCGCCAGGATATCCTGGATTATGTTCTCCAGCAGCGGCCTTGCTTTTTCCAGAAGTTCTATTCTCACCTGCTTTATCAGGGCCCTGCCCTTGTTGAGACTGTCATCGCTCCCGGCAAGCTGCTTTTCGGCGGGCGTCAGGACCCCCCGAAGCCGCACAATCACCATATCGCCGATGATATAGGTCCTGGTCTCATCAGGTCCGCGGCCCATATATTCCTTCTCGAACCTGATGATCGCTTTGCTGACTTCTGCTTCTGTCTGACCTTTTGTTTTTTCGCGGTTAACCATGTTCTTGAGTTTTATTACTGTAATTTCCTGCATATGTTCATGCCGGCGCCGGATTATCATAGCCAAATCGCAGTACTTGTCAAGCCAGGATACTATTTGGCGAACAGTGTTGTTTTTCATGCGTATCCTGCACATCGTACGAAATTTTGCCTGGCGGCAAACGAGAATGGTTTTTTTTAGGAAGTGTGCAAATGAAAAGCAAAATGATCTTTATTGCGGCGGCGATGCTGGTGATGCTTATGGCCGGCGCAGCGCATGCAAAGCCGGATGGTAGTTTCGGCACGGATTGCGCAAGTTGTCATGCCAATGGCATCGGCGGCGGTACGCCGAGCACCCCACCGGCGGACCCACCTGCTACTCCGCCGACCGATCCGCCGCC
>QNBS01000276.1 GCA_003644175.1 Planctomycetota bacterium
AACGTTCATTGATAAACTCAATTCGCTTTCACACGGCGCAATGTATTACTTCAGGGCCTATGCCGAAAACTCGGGCGGCGGCGACTGGGCGGATTCCACCGCCTCGTTTGCCACTGAGGCTCTGATCGCCCCTACTGTTATAGTTTCATCGGCGACTGATATTACTGTCTCTACCGCAACGCTCCATGGCGAAGTAACCGATATAGGCGCCGATTACCCATTGGTTACCTTCTACTATGGCGATGACGATGCCGGAGAGGTTGCAGGCAGTTGGGACCATTCGGTAAGTGTAGGTATGAAAAGCTTGATCTTCAGCACGGACATTGTTGGCCTTGCAGAAGAAACGACTTACTACTACCGTACTTTTGCCGAGAATTCAGCCGGTTCGGATTGGTCGGATGTTGCCGGCTTTGTAACCGCAAGCTCAACCGATATCGCTTTGGATGCAGTTTCAAGCGACAAGAATAATGATGTCACTCTAACCTGGTCACACACCCTGGGCGGCGGAACTAACCGCGTCGTAGTCGTCGGCGTCGGAATCGAAGAGGGTGGCGTCGTCATCTCATCCGTCACATTTGACGGTGAACTCATGACACTTGCCCCTGGTTCGCTGCAGGTTGAAGGTAATAATATAACAGCGATCTATTATATACTCGATGCCGATCTGCCTTCGGCAGGGTCATATGACATTGTGGTAACAACCGATATTGGCGATTCTATCGGCGCCGGTGCTGTTTCGCTGGAAAATGTCAAACAGGCCCCGCCCGAAGCGGTTACAGGAACAACACTTGGCAGAGGCAATACTTACATCGAAAAGGATATTACAACTTTGACAGATGGTGCATGGATAGTTGATGTCGCAGGAAGCGGAACCGGCACTTCGTTTACCCCAGGCGGTTCGCAGGACGGAAGGTTCCATATCAATCCAAGCAGCAGTACTGTTGCAGGGTCAACCAGACATGTGCAAACAGCAGGAACGGTAACAAATAGCTGGACAGCCGGCAACGACCATCGCATATGCCTGTCAATGGCGGCATTCGCACCAATTTAATTCAATAGCACTTGACACCACCATTTTCGGTCCTTACGATATTGGCGATGTTGTTCCGTATATGAAACCTGGCGGCGTAGCTGAGGATTTGATACGGGAAATGTCGGATTCGATGGCGGGCTCTATGTTACGACAAGTCGTGGGCCATAAACACGAAAGGGGACTCAGTAAAGATGAACAAGGTGAAAAAGGTACTGGTGCTGGTGCTGGTTGCGGCAATTGTCTCGCTCGGTCTGAGCCTGACGGGCTGCAAAAAGAAGACCGAAACTCCACCGCCGGACACTTCGTCCAAGGAAACTACGACCGAGGGTGAGCATCCGGCTAAGGAAACTCCGGCCAAGGAGCATCCGGCTAAGGAACAGCAGGAGTGATGTTCACCGTTTGACTGCGCATGCCGTTCGGGGATGAAACGTTTTCTATGAACTGGCGAAAAACAATACCAGTGGCGGTGACGGTCTGCATTGTGCTTGCCGGCTGCAATAAGTCGCCGGATGCCGAACAAGGCTCCTCCGGGGTTGCGCCTGATGTGGTGACGGCGGATATCCAGGCCGGTATCGAAAAACACATCGAAGAGCGGAGCCGCCTTGGTGGAGGCTATTTCAAAGTTCCCTTTGATGAGCGGGAGCTTCGACTTAAGCTGGTCCGTGTCCACGTCGAGTACTTAGCGAACCTGGGCCCGCGTCGTCATTTTGCCTGCGTGGATCTGGCGAGCACGGACGGAGATGTTTACGACGTGGATTTTTTCCTTGCCGGCGATCCGGGCGAGATGGTCGTCACGGAAACCACGGTCCACAAGGTCAACGGCCAACCTCTTTATGTGTGGAAGCAGAAGGATGACAAGACGTGGCGCCGTCTCGGCGTTGAGGATGCACCGCAACGGCTGCTTGGTGTCATCAAGGGCGCCGACGAGTTCGAGTTCGTGTACCGCGCGACACTGCCGGAGATTACAGAGGCTGGGTATATGTGGATTCCCATGCCGGGCAGTGACATGTTCCAGACGGTCGAAGTGAAGTCGATCGAAGTCCCGGGCAAGCGTCAAATATTGCGGGATGATGAATATGGCAACAATGTGCTTTTCCTGACGCTCGGTCCGGAAGACAGCGGGCAAACCGTTTCGATCCGCTTTGAGGTGCGGCGGCTGGAGAAGGGGGTTTATGAAGGGCAAGCGCCGGGGCCGGGGGAATACCTCGAGCCGGCGAATCTTGTGCCTGCCGATGAGAGATTTCGCAGCATTGCCGCGGAGGTCGTTGAGGGCAAGAAGGGCGACCTCGTGCGTGCTCGAGCGCTTTACGACCATGTCATAGACCGCATGCGGTACATGAAGTATGGCGACGGCTGGGGGAAAGGGGATGCGGTGTATGCGTGCGACGCACGCACCGGTAATTGTTCAGATTTTCATTCTTACTTTATCGCCCTGGCCAGGTCGGTCGGTATTCCTTCGCGTTTCGCGATTGGCGCCGCCATCCCTTCGGAGAGGGATTCAGGCGGGATAGACGGGTATCATTGCTGGGCGGAGTTCTACACCGACGGCAGGTGGTGGCCCGTTGACATCAGCGAGGGCGACAAGTGTTCGAGCCTGCCTACCTATTACTCTACCTATTACTTCGGCCACAATCCGGCAAACCGCATCGAGCTCAGCCGCGGCCGCGACCTTGTGCTCGAACCGGGTCCGGCTTCAGGTCCGATCAATTTCCTTGCCTACCCGGTGCTGGAGATCGGCGGGAAGCCGGCAAAGGCGAAAGTCGAGTTTTCCTTCAATCGAAAAACTTCCGGTACGCTGTAATCGCCAATAAGAGCCTATCGCCTTTTCTTTTCCAAAAACATGTCAAATCGCAATTTTGCAAAAGTCCTCATCGAACTGAGAAATGTCGAATTTCGAAGTGGGGGTGAGGGGGTCTGGGGCGGTTTTTTTGTCAAAATTGGGGGTATTATGAGAAAGACAGGGGCTGGGTGTTAAGTTGGGTGGTTTGGGGGTCGAAAGTTATCAAGTGTGAGTCCATTTAGTATGTGTTTTAGAAGGGTTTTATGACAGGTGCGGATATGCGAAAGAACCAGATTTTAGATTTACCAGGCACAGAAACTTCGTATATTGATGTAGTGTTTGTAACCGATCAGGACAATATACCGGACCCGATACTGCGGGAACTGTGCGGCGAGAATCTGATCTGGGACAAGATGACAGTGGCCGCGTTTCTTGGCGACGATGAGGCGTGGCGGGAGTTTGGCACTGTGGTTCTGGATAGTTCGCAGATTGTCGCCGAGCAGTATGAAGAGTTGTGGCGACGGCTCAAGCGGCTGGAGCAAGCCAATGTGGCGGCGATCCTGCTGAACGATCACATCAGTTTTCCGTTCGACAGGTTCAAATTAGCGACGATTCTGCGGACGGCTTCGTTGGAGGAGATGGTCGGTCGCATTGAGGCGAACCTTGCGTATAATCGCAGTATGGGCATCAACGGTGTGCCGACGCGGCCGGCGCCTGCTGCAACAACGCCGGACAATGAACTGACCGAGCAACTCAAGATGGCAGGTCACGTCCAGCGTAACTTTTTACCCAGGCGTCTTCCGAATCTGAAGAATGTGCGATGGGCGTCGCTGTTTTTGCCGGCGGACTGGGTTTCCGGGGATATGTACGATGTCGCCAGGCTGGATGAGCAGCATATCGGTTTCTATGTCGCCGATGCGGTAGGGCATTCGATTCCCGCGGCGCTGCTGACTATGTTCCTCAAGCAGGCGATAAAAATGCGTGAGACGACCGGCGACGATTATCGCATCTTCGGACCGGTGGAGGTCATGGAGAATCTCAA
>QNBS01000277.1 GCA_003644175.1 Planctomycetota bacterium
ACCAAGGCGATGGATTATTTCGATCTGGAGCGCGAATACGGCACGCTTAGCCGGGCGTTTGCCAATACGACATGCAGGTTTCTTGTCGTCAGCTTTACGTCGGACTGGCTGTTTACCGTCGCCCAGTCCGAGGAGATCGTCGATGCGCTCGCCGCCAACGGCAAGGATGTCAGCTACTGCAATATCCATTCGCCTTACGGCCATGATGCTTTTCTGCTGGAGCCGCAAACGTTGGGGGCTCTGCTCAGAGGCTTTATCGATTCCAATTACGAGCAGATCGCCGGCCATGAAAACGCAAGAGCCGCCAAACCTTCACGGGCGATACTCCAACTCAGGAGACACGACCAGGCGAAGCGCGCCCGCGTGGATTACGAACTGATTGACTCGCTGATCGAGCCGAAGAGCCGTGTCCTCGATGTCGGCTGCGGCGACGGAGAGCTGTTGGCCCAACTCATTGGCGATAAGAATATCCGCGGCGAGGGTATCGAACTCGACCAGGACCTTGTGGTGCATTCGATTCAGCGGGGCCTGTCGGTTATTCACCGCGATATCGAGCGGGGTCTGGACCAGTACGCCACCGACAGTTTCGATTATGTGATACTCTCACAGACGCTCCAGACGGTGAAGGACCCGGAAAAGGTCTTCAGGGAATTGCTGCGCGTCGCCAACCGGGTCATTATCAGCTTCCCGAATTTCGCCCACTACAGATGCCGGCTTCAACTGCTCTTCAAGGGCCGGGCGCCGCGGACGAAGCAGCTTCCCTTCCGGTGGTACGATACGCCCAACATCCACTGCCTGAGCCTGAAGGATTTCGACCGGTTTTGCGAGGGACTCGGCGCCCGGATCGAAAAACGGATTCCCTTAGGCAAATCCAGCCTCAGACCGGTCAAGTTCGCCCCCAACATCTTCGCCACCCAGGCCGTTTACGTTATCAGCAAGTACGAGGCCTCCAGTCGCTCCTGAGGGCGATTATCAGGTATATTCCCTATGGCCGTTGGAATGAAGAAGGATTGATTCGACATGCAAAAAAAGACTGCATTTACACTTATTGAGTTGCTTGTTGTCATTGCGATCATTGCCCTGCTCTTAGCTATTCTCATTCCCGCTCTCAATACGGTCAAGAAGCAGGCTACGGGTGCGGTGTGTCTTGCGAACCTGCGCGGTATATCCATGAGCTGGTATCTCTACGCAGGGGATAATGAGCGGTGTTCTGGCGTCCTATGTGGAAAGCGAGAAACCGTGGCATTGTCCGGCGGACAGAAACTACCGCAGGCAGGTAGATAGAGGCGGCAAGCGCAGTTATTCGATCACCGGGCTCATGCACGGTGAACGGCCGAATGATCCGAAGTGTGTGGACAAGATGGGTGAGATCGTGACCCCTGCAATAAAGATAGTCTTCCTTGAGAATACCGATGACCGCGGTTGGAATATAGGCTCGTGGATCATGAATTACGGATCTTCACCTTCCTGGATTGATCCGCTGGCGATCTTCCATAACGATCGCAGTACAATCGGCTTTGCTGACGGCCATGCCGAAAAACACCGCTGGCTGGATGGCGACACGATCCGGGACGCAGGCGGGGACAGTCAAGCACCGAGCCTGGGACGGGACGTCCAGTGGATGTCGGATCATTACGTGCCTGGAAGGAGATAGTCGGGCAAATAACCAACAAGACAGGCGCAAATCAGACAAGAACGACTCCCCCCCCCAAAAAAAGCCAGTATCTTGCTTGCAATCGCAGCGATTACCGGGTATACTATATTATGGCTGTTGGGATGTATGCCCGAAGAAGGAGTTATTCGACATGCAAAAAAAGAACGCATTTACACTTATCGAACTGCTGGTCGTTATCGCTATTATCGCCCTGTTGTTGGCTATCTTGACCCCTGCCCTTCAGTCTGCAAAAGAGTTGGCTACGGGAGTTATCTGCCAAAACAACATCGGGGGATTGAGCAAATCATGGTACGCGTATCAGGCAGACAATGACGATCATCTGGTTACAGGATCAAACTACTATGACAACCCTCATCCCGCTATGGATTATAGATGGGTCGAGGTCCCGTTGCTGCCGACAGCTCCCGACTATTTTACTCCGGGGCAGAATCCTTACAACCACCTGGCCGGCGGCAACCTGATGGACCTTAAATCGAGATTGAAGGGGATTCGTGCAGGGCGACTCTGGGTTTATACAGAGACTGAAAAACTGTACCACTGTCCGGGAGACAGGCAGTGGAAAAAAGGCGGCACGGTCCAGGAAAGAAGGTATCGCAGCTACTCCATATCAGGAATGATGCGTTCAGAGGATATTCGACGGGAAGGCCAGAATGTAAACTTCCCGGGCGGCATAACAAAAAGCCGCCATACAGTCTTCAAGATGAACGAAATTGTCAATCCCGGAGGCAAGTATGTTTTTGTAGAAGAAGACGTTGATCAGGATTACAATAAAGGCGGATGGGTGCTGTTTGCCGGCAATGATGGAGAACGCTGGTGGGATCCCCTGGGGGCATTTCACAATGAACGCAGCACTCTCGGTTATGCCGACGGACATGCCGAAAAAATCAACTGGCGAGATCAGCGCACCATTGACTACACTCAAAAGAAGCCCGGCACACCTAACTTGCAGCCCGACAATGTCGACATGCGAATCATGGGCAGAGGCTATTTTCCGGGAGGCTGAAAATCGAAAACAACAAGGCCCTGCAGGCGCAAACCGGCAGGGGCTGTTCTTTTGGTTTTACGCTATGGCGGCAAACGCATCCCTGGCGGTCATGCCTTCCATAACATGACCTTTCAAACCGTTATATTGTATCACAGAACGGTCGTGAGGCCAACAGGGTTTGTTTGGGCGGCGGGAGCCGGCGAAAGGGAAAAAAACTACATGCCTGCAATCGGGCTTATTGCCGATCTACAGGCATGCAACCTGTCAATAAACGGTTGCGGCGTCCGCCTCCGAAGCCCTCCTGCACAGTACATCCATGCGATTATGTATGAACGCCGCAGTAGCCGATATCGTCGCAAATAGTCTTGATTTTCTTCCAGAGCCCGCCGTCCCTGATGACCTCCAGGGCGATCGGAAACAGTATGTTGTCCTCCTGGAACAGGTGCTCTGTCAACGTCGGGCAAAGATACTTTGTTATGGAATTGAGCCGTATCTTGAACTCTTTGCTCCTGGCCGGCTGAAAGGTCCCCACCAGTCTGCAAAGATCGTCAATCGCTATCTTTATATACGAGTGGTCGCTGTGAGCGGCCCGGCAGAGGCTGGTCCAGCCGTGTTTTTGCAGATACGGAAAGATGACATCCTCCTCCCTCTCGATATGCTCCTCAGTGGCGTTGAGATGTTCGACGATATGCGACAGCCTCATGAATTCGCTGCATGTGCTGGTGAGTTCATTTCGGCCGGAGATTGCCTCGGCCACATCTTCGAGGTCGGCCAGAAAACATTTGATCAATTCATGTTCCGCTAACACCATCCGCAGGACATGATTGGCGGGCAACTGGCTCCTGACGTTGATGCTCTGGCCTTCCAGGATACCCATCAGGATGAACGCGGCGGACAGTTGCGAAGCGAGTCGGACCGAGTAACCTTCCCCGATCAGCCGCTTCTCGGCGGATGCGATATCGCCGGTTGACACCTGGCTGATGAGGCTGTTGGCTTCCCTTCGCAGCACCTTCGGGTCTACGCCCTGGTTGATGCGTTTCAAGAGGCGACTGAGCGCCTCAGTCTTATTGTTCTGCGGTAACTCGTTCATCTTGCTGTTCGATTTGAATTTGCCTGTTCGTCCGGATTCAATCGCGTAACAAAAAAGGGTGGACTCCGGTCCACCCTTTTGTCGCTCAACAACTTGTTTTC
>QNBS01000278.1 GCA_003644175.1 Planctomycetota bacterium
CGGTCGTAGCCGGGCAGGTTAAGAAAGGTCTTGCCGGAGTTACGCCCGAGCAGATGCAGGTGGTAACGGTTGCATACGAACCGGTGTGGGCGATCGGCACGGGCAAGACCGCCACGGCGCAGCAGGCCCAGGAGGTTCACGTGATGATACGGCGGCTTTTGTCCGGGTTGTACGATGAGTCGATCGCCGGGAAAACGCGTATTCAGTACGGGGGCTCCGCCAAGCCCGCCAATACGGCCGAATTGATGGCCAATCCTGATGTGGACGGGCTGCTGGTGGGCGGCGCCAGTCTTAAGGTTGCAGATTTCGCCACGATGATCAAGACCGTGGCATGAAGTTTTGCAGGAAAAACTAAAGTAACATTTGCGGGGTAAAGAAATGATTAATTTGCCGCTGTTAGCGAAGGCGCCATTCATAATGAATATTGTGATGGTGGTGTGGGTGTGTGTTACAATCGCCCTGATTCTTCTCATTCTGATTCAAAAGGGCAAGGGCGGCGGTTTAAGCGGCGCCTTCGGCGGTTTGGGCGCCGGCGGACTCCTGGGCGCCAAGACGGGCGATTTTCTGACATGGGTGACGATCTGTTTTGTGGTTGCGTTTCTGGGTCTGGCGGTGCTGATGGTCAAGTATTACAGGCCGATCCCGCCGGAGGATATCATGACGCCGACAACTACAACGAATTTGGAGGGTGCGCCGCCAACGGGCGCCGGCGCAGGGACAACCGGCAGTGAAGCGACCGGAACACCCGCGACAACCACCGGTGGCGAAGGCGCCGCTCCAGGCGGGGCGTCAACGGGTGAAACCGCCGGCGCCGGCGAGGGGCCATCGGGCAATGAAGGGACTCCGCCCGAAGGACCCGCGACTGAATCGGCAGAGCCGGCCGACGAATAGTTTTCCGACGAGAGCGTCGATTATGATCAGCAGTATGACAGGTTTTGGCGAGGCATCGGCTGAGGTGGACGGTATTGTCTACACGGTCGAGATACGCACAGTCAACAACCGCTATTTCAAACCGCATATGAGACTGCCCGATATCGTGGCGTATCTGGAAGCGGATATAGAAAAGCTGCATCGCGAGAAGATTCATCGGGGTGCGGTGAATTACTCGCTCCGCATGAAGAATGTGTCGGGTCCGGCGCTGTTCGAGATTGACGATAATGCGCTGGGCGAGTATCTGCAGAAGCTGTCCGCCGTCGTTGGCGATTGCAAGGTGGACTGTCGCGTGGACCTTGCCGGGATGTTGGCCCTTCCGGGGATTGTTCAGCCGGCCAGTCCGGACAGCGCCCAGAGCGAGAAGATGAAGCAGGTGATTGTGCGATTGACGGATGAGGCGATTGACCGGCTCAAGGAGATGCGCGCCGAAGAAGGCAAGGCCCTTGTCGACGACATGATCGGCAATTGTGAAGTGATCGAAGAAAAGCTGCGTTCGATCTGCGATCGCAAAGGAGCGGTCGTCGAGGAATATTACAGCAAGCTCAAAAAGAGGGTCTCGCAGCTTCTTTCGAATGGAAAGCTGAAGATTGATGAGGAGACGTTAGCCAGAGAGACGGCGATTTTTGCGGATCGTTGCGATATTTCCGAAGAGATCACGCGGTTGGAGTCGCATTTGGAGCAGTTTACAAAGTGCTGTCGCAGCGACGGCCATGCCGGGCGGCGGCTGGATTTCATCAGCCAGGAGATGTTGCGTGAGGCCAATACGATTGCAAGCAAGGCTTCCGATGCACAGATATCCCAGTCGGTTATCGACGTCAAGTGTGCGATTGACAGGATCAAAGAGCAAGTTCAAAACGTGGAGTGAGGACGCACAGCGTGAGCAGATCTGAGTGCAAAGGCAAGTTTGTGATCATCAGCGGTCCTTCGGGAGTGGGCAAGAGTACGATCTGTCGGGCGGTGGTTGAGCGGACGGGCGCCTCTCTCAGCGTGTCGATGACGACCCGACCGAAAGCAGAACGCGAAGTGGACGGTAAGGATTACCGGTTTGTCAGCAGGGCTGAATTCGAACGGCGCATCGAGAAAGATGAGTTTCTGGAATACGCCGAGGTATTCGGCAACTATTACGGTACGCCGCGGGAAAATGCCCAGGCCGCTTTTGACGACGGCAAGACCGTCATTCTTGAAATCGACGTACAGGGCGCATTGAAGGTCAAGCAGATTTGTCCGGAAGCAATAATGGTTTTTCTATTGCCACCAAGCCAAAACGACCTTGCCGGGCGAATGAACGGTCGCGGACGCGGCGAGGATGAGAAAACGGCAAGGTTGCGGCTGGATACGGCAAGCACGGAGATCGCAGCGGCCTGGCAGTACTACGATAATATGGTGATCAACGACGATCTTGAACAGGCGATCAATGAGGTAATTGGGATTATTGAAGGCAAAACCGGAGACAACAAATGATAGAAGAACTAAAAAGCAGAGACATTATCAACAAAGTCGGGGGGCGATTCAAGTTGTCGTCGCTGGTGCAAAAGCGGATGCTGGAGTTGATGCAGGGCGCCCGACCGCTGATTGAGGACACCGAAGGCAAGACGCCGATGGAGATTGTTATCGATGAAATCAAGCAGGACAAGATCAGCGTCGACGACAGCCCCGCCGAGACCGAGGCGATGCCGCCTCTTTTGTGAGGATAGATAAGTCATGGCCGATCATGGAAACATATTGGAGGGCGCAAGTGTCCTCTTGGGCGTGACGGGGGGCATCGCGGCGTATAAAGCGGTTGATCTGGCCGGCAGGCTGACGGCGGCCGGGGCCGACGTTCGCTGTGTCATGACGCCGAGTGCGTGCAAGCTCATCAGGCCCAAGAGTTTCGAGGCGGTAACTGGGCGGGCGGTTTTTACGAAGATGTGGTCCGGCCCCGAAGAGTACAGGATAAACCATATCAATCTCGCCGACGCCGCCGATATTGTCGTGGTCGCCCCGGCGACGGCGAACATCATCGCCAAGGTCGCAAACGGAATCTGCGACGACCTGCTGAGCACAACATTGTGCGCCTGCTGGGACAAGCCGGTGTTGATTGCCCCTGCGATGAACTCCCGGATGTGGGCAAATCCCGCAGTGCAGCGAAACGTCGGGATTTTGCGTCAGATGAAGTTCGATCTGATCGGCCCGGAGACAGGCCGCCTGGCCTGCGGCGCCGAGGGCGTCGGCAGGATGGCCGAACCCGCCGATATACTTGCCGCAATCGAGAAGATCGCAGCGCGAATTGAAAAATCATAGTTTTTTTGGTGGACTAACAATGCGAATTCTTGTTACAGCGGGCGGAACACGCGAGTATATCGATCCCGTGCGGTTCATCTCGAATGCAAGCACCGGAAAGATGGGTTATGCGCTGGCTCGGACGGCGGCGAAGCGAGGGCATATTGTGACGCTGATTGCCGCGCCGATAGCGATGAAAGCACCGTCTCATGTGGACGTGGTAAATGTCGTAACGTGCCGCGAGATGTTCGACGCCGTGAAGGACAACTTTGACCAATGCGATTGCCTGATCATGGCGGCGGCGGTTTCGGACTATGCTCCGGTGCGAACATCGAAGATGAAGATGAAGAAGTCCGCCTCGGACCTGACGATCAGGCTGAAGCCAACAAGTGACATTCTGGCCTGGGCGGGAAAAAACAAAAAGAGCCGAATCGTCGTCGGCTTTGCCCTGGAGGATGAGAAACTGCTTGAGCGCGCCGAACAGAAGCTCGCCGACAAAAAGCTCGACATGATTGTCGCCAATTCTCTCTCTTCAATCGGCACCGATGCCGCAACGGTCCACATCAAGACTCTCGATGCAGACTGGCTGACCATTCCGGATACCCCAAAAAGAAAGATAGCCGCAAAGATAATCGGCCGGGTCGAGAC
>QNBS01000279.1 GCA_003644175.1 Planctomycetota bacterium
GGGATCGCCGCGGCAATGGGGTCTCGCCGGGCTGATTGGGCCGTCAGAGGTCCACCCACAGCCAGCAAACCGGCCGCGGCGGCCGATTTGCCTACAAAATCACGCCTTGTGATCGGTCGCATCGGCATTTTTTCACCAACGAAATTCGGGTTATGGCTCATGTCCTGTTCCTGCGAAAAAGTTCGTATATGCTGATTAATCGAATTGAATTGTAGCGCAAACCCCGCAAAAAAGCAAGTCCAAATTGCCGCCAGGAGTTGCTTTGACAGCAAAGGGACATCGTGATACAATGAATATCCATATGGGTTAAGGATTTGACAAAAAGGGCTTTTTGTTAAGGTGATGCTGTTATGAGATTATTCGTTTTGGCTTTATACATTTTTGCCGTCGCGGCCGTGGGACTTTGCGCCGAGACGACCGAAACAGAGTACTACGCCATTCGCCTGGACGGCAAGAAGATCGGTCATGTGGTGCAGACGCGCCGGATCAAAGACGGCGTGGTGACCACTGCCGAAGACATGACCATGACATTAGCGCGCAGCGGCGCAGCCATAACGGTGGCCATGCTTGAAAAAAGCATCGAGACAAGCAAAGGAAAGCCCATCGCGTTCGAGGTCGTCCAGAACATCAGCGGCGTGTCTCAGAAGACCACCGGCAAGATCATCGGCGGCGAACAGGCTAAGATCGTTACCGAGGCGATGGGTGTGAAACAGGAAAGAACCGTATCCTTTCCGGACGGCGCGCTCATGTCCGAAGGCATGCGGCTGTTAGAGAGACAAAAAGGCCTTAAAGAGGGCGCCTCCTACGAGGCGACGGTGTTCAGTCCGGCTCTTTTGATGGCTGTCAAGGTAGCCGTCAGCGTAGGACCCCGGAAGGAGATAGACCTTTTCGGTCGCATCGCCAGGCTCACGGAAGTTACGACGACTATGAAAATACCCACCGGCTCAACGACCAGTACGGATTATGTCGACGACAATCATCGCGCTCTCAAGACGCTCCTGCCCACGATGGGCATGACTCTTGAGATCATCGCATGCGACAAACAGTTTGCCCTCAGCAGCGGCGATGTTGTGGATTTTCTCGACAAAATGCTTCTTGCGAGTCCTGTCCCGCTGAAAGATGTCAAGTCCCTGACGTCTGCAACATATACGCTCGTACCCGCCAAAGACGCCAAACCGAAGATTCCCTCCGGCGACAGCCAGACGGCAAAGACCTTGCCCAACGGCAGGATCACCGTCGAGGTAAAACCCGCTAAAGCCGCGCCGAAGGTGAAATTTCCGTACAAGGGCAATAAGCAGGAGCTTCTGGAGGCATTGGAGCCAACACAGTATCTGCAAAGCGACAACGAGCAAGTCGTCAAGCTGGCTCGCGACGCCGTCGGCGACAGCACCGATGCCGCCGAAGCGGCCCGCAAGATCGAATCGTTCGTGGCCGGATACATTACCGAGAAGAACCTTTCGGTCGGTTACGCCACGGCGGCCGAGGTCGCCTTGAGCCGTCAGGGCGACTGCACCGAACATGCCGTGCTTACCGCGGCGATGTGCCGGGCGGTCGGCATACCGGCGAGGGTTGTCTTCGGGCTTGTCTACGTTGACGAATTCGGCGACCGAAAGCATGTCTTCGGCGGCCACGCATGGACGGAGGCCCGGATCGGCGCCGAGTGGATCGGCCTGGACGCCACCCGGGCGCCGAACGGTTACGGTGTGGGGCATATCATTCTGGCGACGGGCAGCGGAGAGCCGGCCGATTTTTTCGGCATGATCAACACCTTAGGCTATTTCAAAATCGCCAGGATCGACCTGAAGTAGAACATGCTGGTATACGACGGCGTCTACCTGACAAACAAGAAACGAACTCCCGCATAGACGATGCAGGCGTCGGCAAGCTGTCCTTTCGCCGGGCTCTTTACGGCTTGGTCCCGCATGGTTCGGTCCCGCATGCGTCGGCGGCGGGTTCAGGTGTGTTGTCCTGTTCGACCACGACTGGGGTATCCGAAGGACAGCAGTCCGAAGCCGTATCACATTCCTTTGGCTTGCGGTTGATCACCGAATTGGCGGCTACGACGCCTGCGGCTATCAGTATGAGCACGCAAAGAATCGTCTTGAATCCACGGCCACCGCCCGAGGAGCCTTTGTCCGTCGATTCCGAACAGGAGCATGGTTCGGTCGAATCACAGCTTTCCCCGTCGGGTTTGTTTATGTTATCATCGCTCATGAGGTTTCACTTTCCGGATAATAAGATTTCAATTACCGGCCATATAATATACAATCGGCTCGGGCTTGTCAAGTTCTTTTTTGCGATTGTGCGGCATCCATCAAAGGTGGAAGGGGCTCTTATGGCTTCATAGCAGCTATCGCAAACTCCCTGGAGTCAGGATCGAAAGGTGAGCCTGCAACGTCTGAATAAAGATTCTCAACTGCAAACCCACAGTCCTCAAACTCTTTCTTAAGAGCATTATGGCTGAAATACTGTAACCAGTTATAGATAGTTCGTGTGCGATCTGCCTCGATAATTGTATATTTGTCAAGCACTACTTTTTCCTTGTCATACTTGAAGGTGTTCTGGAAACCGTAGTAATCATCAGGCGACCAGAAACCATTGAGCAGGTTGGCTTCATACGTTGATGTTTCTTTACGCTCTTGGAAAGCTGTCAGTGAATACGCATCGAGAAGAACAGAACCACCATGGGCCAGGATTTCGTAAAACTTGTTCAACATAATATTTCTTTGAGATGGACTAAGGGCACAGAAATCACACATTATCATAAGTATCAGGTCGAATTGATTATCTGTTTCGAAATCAAGGTAGTTCTGATTAACGTATTGGATCGCAAGTCCTTCCTTGTTTGCAACATCCCGAGCATACTGAATAGACCGTTTCGAAAAGTCTATCCCAATAACATTTGCTTTCCTTTGAGCCAGCTTTGTCGAATACAATCCTGGGCCGCAACCAAAGTCGGCAATTTTCGTTCCGGCTTCGATGTTGAAGTTAGAAGCTATCCACTCGACTGAACGTTTGATGAATTTGGCATTTCGAGATGAAAGATCTACATCTTCGTTCAGGTGAAATGACAGCATCTGCTCTGAGATATATTCGTCCGTCCACAAATCACTTGCCGTGTAAAACTCAAACGGCTTAGGACGTGCATTTATTTCTTTTAGTTCTCTAAACATTAACGCTCTCGATGATATCCCACAACTTGCTACTGTATCTCTATAAATTTTATCACAACTCAGACTCACTCATCCATCCGCCGGCAGACGCTACACTAAGAATAATTATTCGAATTGGATATCGGACAGTACGAACTGGACGCTGGAGTTTCCGTTGTAGGTGTTTATCTGCGGTTCGTATGCCACGTTGAAGCCGTCGGATTCGAGCAGTTTCTTTTCGAGCCTTCCCATGCCGAAACCTATGCAGCGTACCGAGGCGGTGTTGTCGGTGATGGCTATCTGCAGGTGGTCGCCTTTTGCCCCGACCCTCCTTGGCGGCGACATCCAGCGAACGCCGCAGGTCGCAAACAAAGGCCTGGGATTGCCCTGGCCCGTCGGCTCCAGCAGTGAAAGCTCTTTGACCACCGACTGAGACATATCCGAAATGGAACAGACCCCGTCAATATCGAGCCTCGAGACGAGCTTTTCTTCGTCCAGATTCTGCTGGGCATACTCCTCGAACGCCGCGGTGAAAGCTGCGATATTGGCTTTTTCGATCTTCAGGCCGGCCGCCATCGCGTGCCCGCCGAAACTGACAAGGTGTTCGCTGCAGGCCCGGATCGCCTCTAATA
>QNBS01000280.1 GCA_003644175.1 Planctomycetota bacterium
GTCGCCACATTGAGCCCCTCTTCGTCGTCGGCGGTCTTCTCTATGCGCGGGGCTTTCTCTCCGAGTCCGGCTATATTGATCGGATAGTCGAATTCCGGCTCAGGCGGCGGCTCCTCATGCCGGGGTTCGGGCGCCCGCCGGACCGTCCCGGGAGCAAACTCACGAACGACCTTATCGGCCTTGGGCACCAGCGCCCCGGTCGCTATCGTCGGCCTGCTCTTGACCGGCGCCATCATGCCGATCGCCTTTTGATACAACGGCACTTCCATCAGTGCGCCGTCGGAACCGGTGTCATGTTCCTCGGCCGTGGCGAATACCTGACCGCTGACCGGAAACCGCGCCACCAGCGCCTCGCCCCGTTCGATGACAACCTGGCTCAAGTCCGTCGTACGCGCGGCCTTGCCGCTTTCGACGGATACGTTGCCCTCCAGGTAAACACGTGCTTCGTAACCGAGGTGCACAATGTTGCGAAACTCGTCGGAAACGGTTCGAATCAGGACCACCGCGCGATCGCTGGACAGTCCGTTGTCGCCGATCTCCATCGAAAAGCCGTTGCCAAACACAAGGACATGGGTATTCTCCACCTGTCCCTTGTAAACCGTCAACTCCCGCCCGGCAAGGTGAAGATCCTGGCCGGGAAAATACCGCCCCGGTCCGTCTTCGGCGTCCGCACCGGAAGCCCCCCCCGGCAGGGCCGATACCGCCAATATCGCAATCAAAACCCTTATATGCATTGGTTATTGCCTCATAGAGTAAAGCCTGTCCATAGCCTGCCCCGAATCCGGCACGGGACCCGGCAAGGATTATAACCATTGCCGCCGGCAAATCCAGCCAAAACCCGAATAATAATTCTAATAAATGCAGACTCCTCCCGGTCAGATTCCTTAATTGCGGGTCGCAGCGTGGCAAAGGGATATAGTTGGGCAACGATGAGCCATCCCTTTCGGTTGTGCCGAAAAGGCTCACCACCGGCGATCTTGCAATCAGAACGAGAATCGTCATCTCATTGAGGCTAAAAGACTTATGTTCCGCCGGTTGCGGTTGGCCGGGGTGTGCGCCGACTCGGCTGTCGCGAGAATTGCGACCTAAAAAATCTCGTATCGAATCACCGCCCGGTAAAGACCGTTTATCCGATCGCCCTCGACGATCATTGGTGGGTAGTTCTGATTGCGCGGCTGCAGACGCACCTGCTTGTTATTTTCGAAGAATACCCGCTTGAATGTCGTCTCGTGCGGTTTGCTGAATCTGACAAAGCAGTCATCGCCGTTTCGCACATCCGCGGCCGGTGAGAAGATCACGATATCGCCCTCCTCAAACCTGGGCTCCATCGAATCGCCGACCACCCTGACGGCAAAGGCATTCGGGTCATGCAGCCCCGGACATCGAACATAATCATCCGCAAAGCCGACAGGATAGTTCAAATCGTCGAAATCCACCGGATAACCGGCTGAAACCTTGTTTATTATCGGAACAAGCGCCCCTGCGGTTACCTCCTCGTCGGCCCGCTTGACGTTGGCCTTTTCGGCAGCCAACATCCTCCTCAATTTTGTGATACTGGCCTTCTTATAGAGGACATCACGCATCATCTGGAGAAGACGCTTATTCTGGGCGCCGATCGCCTCGTAATCTTCGCGAATATCCGGCGGCATCCGCTCAATGTGGGCCAGACGCTGAAGCAGCCCCGGCTCGAACTCCAGAACCGCCTCGAGCTTGCACAACAGGGCGTCGCTGGGCGGATTATTGACCTTGCCCGTCTCGATTGTGGAAAGATAGGGTTTGGAAAAGCCCGTACGTGCGGCAACCTCGTCAAGAGTATAGCGAAACTCTTCCCGTCGATCTCTAATAATCTGACCTAATGACATGATAAACTACCCCTGAAAATGTATAATATCCATCAATACGCATACCGAGTTCCTATACGACTATTGGCAATTTAAGCACAACTAAAAGCAAATGCAAGCTATTTTTTTGATAAGTAGGGAACAAATTTTCTTGCCAAAGTAGACATCGTCGGGGTTTACAGAGGTGCAGTTCTGGGCACGATGTGTTTCCTGCCGGGTTGCCCTGCAAACTAAGCGGTGGGCAGCGACACAAAGAATTTGCTTCCTTTGCCGGGTTCGGATTCGACCCGGATTCTTCCTTCATGCCTTTCGAGAATACGCAGAGCGATGGTAAGACCCAGCCCCTCTCCTTCTGCATCTCCGCCCGGCCTCTCAATAGAGGCCTGGGGCAAACCTTTTTTTCTCCGAATTTGCTGCTTTGCCGCATCCGCCGAGCCCGGAACAAACTCCGCATAACCTCTTCACCTGAGAGCACAAACCGCAGCGAACAGAGCACCCTGGTCTGGAAAAATCGTACGCAAATAACCTGATTTATAAAAATAAATAGTCCTTGCCAAGACGGTCTGGAATCATTAATATTGATGGTGTCTGCGCAGGATATGTCGCGCCTGTTTGATTTGATGCCTTGGTACGACAAGGAATATAGTTCATGGGTGGACCCAACAAGACCGCAGAAGAGATCATGGGGGAAATAGAGTATCTTCGCCGGATCATCGCAGGCTTTGAAGCAGGAGATGCTGCTTTGAAGGATATCAAAGAGCAGCTTCACCGGGAAATCGAAGATCACAAGCGGGACAAGGAGGCTTTGCGGAAAAGTGAAGAGCATTTCAGGCTTCTATATGAGAGGTCTCCTCTGGGTTATCAATCACTTGACGCCGACGGCAATCTCATTGAGGTTAACCCGGCCTGGCTTTCTCTGCTCGGATACGACAAAGAAGAGGTCATCGGGCGGTCATTCGCTGATTTCCTGGCAAGCGGCTTCGTCGAACTCTTCAAAGAGCGGTTCCCCTGCTTCAAGGCCGCCGGGGAAGTCTCTTCGGCGCCTTTTGTGATGGTCAGGGCCGACGGCAGCCATATCGACGTAGAGATCGACGGAAAGATCGGCTACAACCCCGACGGAAGCTTCAAACAAGCCCACTGTGTCCTGCGCAATGTTACCGAACGCAAAAACGCAGAGGCAAAACTGGCCGAAAGCGAAAGCAGATTCAGAGAACTGTTCCGGCACATGAGCAGCGGAGTGGCGGTGTACGAGGCGGTCGATGGCGGGAGAGATTTTGTCTTCAGGGATTTCAATCGGGCAGGAGAGAGAATTGAGAAGGTCAAAAGGGCGGATGTGATCGGCAGGAAAGTAACCCAGGCTTTTCCCGGGATGGAAGAGTTCGGGCTTTTGGAGGTATTTCGCAGGGTCTTCAAGACCGGCAAGCCGGAGCACTTCCCCGTTTCATTGTACAAAGACGAGCGGATTTCGGGCTGGCGAGAGAACTATGTTTACAAACTCCCGTCCGGTGAGATTGTGGCAGTATATGATGATGTCACCGACCGCAAGAAGGCGGTGAGTGAACTGCAGGAAGCAAAAGAACGAGCAGAGGCGGCCAATATTGCCAAGAGCCAGTTCCTCGCCAATATGAGCCATGAGATTCGCACGCCTATGAACATTATTATGGGTTTCGCCGACCTGTTAAGCTCCGAGGAGGATCCGGACGAACGCCGGGACTATGTGCGACTCATTCAGAAAGCCGGCGAATCACTCTTGCGAATAATCGATGAAGTATTAGACGTTTCAAAGATAGAGGCGGGGAAACTTGAAATCGAGATAAAAAATTGTTCTCTCGACAAACTGCTTGATGGTATTGAAGTTATGATGCGGCCTCTGGACAGGGAAGTAGGACTGCAATTTGATGTTTTTCGTTGCGGCAGGTTGCCCGGCATGATACAGAC
>QNBS01000281.1 GCA_003644175.1 Planctomycetota bacterium
AAGAGCAAATCCGTGCCCGATCGCGGTTACTACTTCGACTTCCTGCAGTTTGCAAAGGCCGGCGCAAAGAGCCAGACGCCCACGACGCCGGCGGTTCCGCACATCATGGCGCTGAACTACCAGTGCGGCCGATTCCTCGAAGAGGGCATGGAAAACGTCTGGGCGCGACACAAAAAGATGGCCGAGTTCGTTCGCGAATGGGCGAAGAAAAACTTCGACCTTTTCGCTCCGGAAGAATACGCCTCCAACACGCTTACGGCCGTCAAGAACACCCGCGGCATCAACGTCGCCGAAGTCATAAACGCCATCCAGCAAAAGCACAACACGATATTCGGCAACGGCTACGGCAAGCTCAAGGAGCAGACGTTCAGGATCGCCCACATGGGCGACATAAACCTCGACGACCTGAAGGAACTGCTCGCCTGGATCGACGAAGAAATCGCCTGAAACGGCGAGCAGAAACGCACATAATCAACGGCGGTTGTTCCACCGGGACAACCGCCGTTTTCATGATGATACCTTTATTTCACCCGTCCCCGGCGCCTTAAGTTCATTGAGGACTTTTGCAAAAGTCTTGTTCATTCACAGTTTCTTAATTCTCCCGCATTTATTGCTGCCGCCAAAGCCAGTTTTTTGCAAAGAGGGCTAAATCGGCAAGATTGATCCAGCCGTTACGGTCGAGGTCCTGTGGCAGCAAAAGCCGCTGAGTCAACCAGCTTTCGGCCAGAATCGCAAAATCAGAAGTTGAGACCGTGTCATTGTGGTCCAGGTCTGCTATGTTACCGAGTTGGGAGGCGGACATACTTGCCTGTGGTGTGCCCCCATAAGCGCCGATGTTAATCTTCCCGCCATGTGGCCATAGTTCCTCAGTCCAGTTTGAATTCGGATCGCCTGCATCGATACATTGGCTTGTGTCAGCCTCTGTTATCCACTGAGTTGTGTTGTTGTCCCAGCGTCCGAATTGACTTTGCAATCGAAAATCCCATGTATCGGGTTCTGCGTCCGTATCGAATGACGCAAACTTAGGCTCATTATCGATATTGCCCTGGAGCCAGCTCAGCGTACTTTCGATAGCGGATGTACCCAGCAGGCCATCTTCTGTATTACAGTAAGAGACCGAAGCATTGCTGTGATATTCGAGAGCTATCTGTGGACCGTTACTGTTTTCAGGGTCGTCCAGGCGGTTTTGCCATATTATACAATTCCTGATTGTTACATTACTGTTGTCAATGAAAATACCGCCGCCGCTGAAGTCGCAGTGATTGTTTACTATCGTACAATTCAACAGCAGCGCGTCCGATTGGTAATAGCCGATGCCGCCACCATATCTGCCTTTGCTGTTGACAATAATACAATTTCGAATTGTCGGACTTGCAGACTCGCAGATGACAGCGCCGCCCCAGTAACCAGAATCGGCATTTCTGATTGTAAGGCCTTCAATTATGCAGTCAGAAGTTTCGCCACTGATTATTTCGAAGCCGCTTCCGTTAAAATTTGGGTCGATTATTACAGTTCCAACAGTAGTAGGGTCGTCGGGGTCTATCCCTCTGATAATAACGGCCTTTCCGCCCGGATTCAGGTCGCGGTTGCCTGGTCCTGAGTAAAGACCGGGGCGGATTTGTACTATATCGCCGGAAGGGGCGGCGGCATCGATACCATGCTGAATTCTGCGAAAAGGGTCGGAAACAGTACCGTTGCCGGGGTCGTTCGGGCTGTTTGCATCGACATAGTGGATTCCAGTGTATGTGACAGAAGTGGTTATAAGAATTACAAACACAAAAAATAATAACTTTGCCGTCTTCATCATCACTTTTTCCTCTCAAGAAGACATATACGGTATCGTAACATTTTTTGTTACCGATTGCAAGTCTGTTATTTTTTTGATAAGGCAGAATATTGATCGCACATTATTATCGGGCGAGACAGGGCATAATTAGCTCCTGTTGCGGAAAGAAAAAATGGCCGCTGTCATCCCCGCGAAAGCGGGGATCCAGTGCGAATAGTCTGGATTCCCGCTTTCGCGGGAATGACAAATGTTGTTTCCACACTTGCAATCCAATAGTCGACAAAACAGGTTCTCGGCGCCTCCAATTTATGCCTGTGAAGGTTTGTGGGGGATTATTGATATCAGGCTATTGCTTTTTCCCGACAGGAGCGCTATAATGTAGGTCTTAATAACATGATTGCTTAATTGGAGTTGTGACAGAATGGGTGTAAACTTAGCTATTGCAGGCGTCACCGGCGCTGTTGGACAGGAATTTTTGAAGATTCTGGAAGAGCGGGATTTTCCGTTCGATTCGCTGAAGATGTTGGCAAGTTCGCGCTCGGCCGGGAAGAAAATAGAGTTCAAGGGCAAGGAATACACCGTCGAGGAACTCAGCGAAAACAGCTTCAAGCGTATCGATATCGTGCTGTTTTCGGCGGGCGGCGGCCGAAGCAAGCAGTTTGCGCCCGCCGCCGTGGAGGCAGGCGCCGTCGTCGTGGACAATTCCTCCGCTTTCAGGATGGACGCCGACGTGCCCCTGGTCATCCCGGAGATTAACGCCGAGGCGATTGCCGGCCACAAGGGTATTATCGCCAACCCGAACTGCTCGACGATAGTGGCAAACGTCCCGGTCTGGCCGCTCCACAAGGCCAACCCCGTGAAACGTATGATTGTCAGCACCTATCAGGCGGCAAGCGGCGCCGGCCAAAGCGCAATGCTCGAGATGATCCGGCAGGCCAAAGAGGTCCTCGAAGGCAGGCCCGTTACCTGCAACACACTGCGATATCAGCTTGCCTTCAATCTCTACACGCACGATTCGAAGATCGGGGCCAACGGTTATAACGAAGAAGAGATGAAGATGGTCAACGAAACCCGCAAGATATTCGATTGTCCCGACATCGCGATCACGTGCACCTGCGTTCGCGTCCCGGTCATGCGCACGCACTGCGAGAGCATCAACCTCGAATTCCGCGACCCCATCACGCCCGAGGAGGTTATCGAACTGCTCAGCATGGCGCCGGGTGTGGCTGTCATGGAAGACCGCGAAAACAACCGCTTTCCTCAGCCCATCGACGCCACGGGCAAGGACGATTGCCTCGTCGGCAGGATCCGACAGGACGAATCGATCCCCGACGACAGGGGCATCAATATCTGGGTGGCCGGCGACCAGCTTCGAAAAGGCGCGGCACTGAACGCCGTACAAATTGCCGAAAAATTGCTCAATTAGAATACAGAATGCAGAATACAGAATACAGAATACAGAATCAAGGAGGCTGAATAATGAAACCGGCCAGGAGGTTTCAGGATTTGATTGTATGGCGGAAGGCGCATCAGTTTGTGTTGGCGGTCTATCGTGTTACACAGCAATTTCCAAAATCCGAACTCTATGGGCTTGTTTCCCAAATGCGGCGGGCTGCCGTTTCGGTTCCGGCCAATATAGCTGAAGCGTTCAAGAAAGTTGGAAAGGCCGACAAGGCTCGATACTTAAACATTGCGCAAGGTTCGCTTGAAGAGTCCAGATATTTTCTCATTTTGGCGCAGGATCTGGGGCTTTGCCAAAGCGAATCACTGCTGGACAGCGCTGAGGAAGTAAGCAAGATGTTGGAGACTTACTACCGGCGTATCCTCAACTCCTGATCTTCTGGCTTCCGTATTCTGTATTCAGGCTTCTGTATTCTGAATTCTGTGAAAAATGTCCAAAAGAAATATCAAATTGACAATCCATTACGATGGAACCGCCTATCACGGCTGGCAGGCCCAGCCGGGGCTGGATACAGTTGGGGGCAAGAT
>QNBS01000282.1 GCA_003644175.1 Planctomycetota bacterium
AGCGCCTCATGTGTTTCAACTATACCTATCTGATTGTTTGATTCGTCAATCAGCCGAACAGGGCTGACGCGAATTCGGTCATTTACTCTGAATTGCTGCTTACTGATCGCTTATCACCTTGCCTTTCTTAAAAAAGTAATAAAATGCCGCACCGCCCAACAACAGCCCGGGCTTTCTACTCAAACGCCGGTTCCAATGTTTTATCGTCAATTTTTGCCTGTGCTATAGCAATAAACTGTTCCACACCGACCGAAATCGTTTCCCTCCGCCCGCGACATCTGACGCTGACGGTATCGCTCTCGGATTCTTTCGGGCCTGTCACGAGCATATACGGGACCTTGTCCGAGTGGGTTTTTGCTATTTTCGCCCCTATTTTTTCGCCGCTTACGTCTACGCCGCACCGCAAACCGGCGCTCTTGAGCCGTTCGCCCACATCCGCCGCATAATCGCTCGTTTTCTCGCTGATAGCAAGCACTCGCATCTGCTCGGGCGCAAGCCAAAGCGGCATATTTCCGCCGTAATGTTCGATCAGGATCCCCATAAACCGCTCTAACGACCCTAAGATCGCACGGTGGATCATCACGGGCGTCTTTTCGGTATTATCCTTGTCGCTGTAAACAAGACCGAAACGGTCCGGCATCGAAAAGTCAAGCTGAATGGTCCCCAACTGCCAGGAGCGCTTCAGGCAGTCTTCAATGTGGAAATCGATCTTCGGACCATAAAAGGCGCCGTCGCCGGGGTTGAGTTGGTAGTCAATTCCCTTCTGCTCCAGGGCGCCGGCAAGCGATTTGGTCGCAACGTCCCACATTTCATCGGAGCCAATTCGTTTTTCAGGCTTGGTTGACAACTCAATATGGTAGTCGTCAAAGCCAAACGCCTGATACAACTCCATCACAAGATCTATCACGCCGACGATCTCGCTTTCGATCTGATCGGGCGTGCAGAAAATATGTGCATCGTCCTGCGTGAACTGCCTGACGCGAACCAGCCCGTGCATCTGGCCGCTCGGCTCGTAGCGATGAACCAGCCCCAACTCGGCCATGCGAATCGGAAACTCGCGATACGAGTGCCTCGTCGACTTGTAGATCAGCAGCCCGCCCGGACAGTTCATCGGCTTGATCGCATAGTTGACCTCGTCAACCATCGTAAAGTACATGTTCTCCTTGTAGTTGTCCCAATGCCCGCTGCGGCGCCACAACTCCTCGTTCAGAATGATAGGCGTCTTGACCTCCTCATAACCGTATTTGCTGTGCACGCTCCGCCAGAAGTCAATGATCTCGTTCCAGATAATCATGCCCCTGGGATGCAAAAATGCAAAGCCGGGCCCCTCCTCATGAAAACTGAACAGGTCCATCTGCCTGCCCAAAACACGATGATCGCGTTTCTTCGCTTCTTCGAGCAGCCGCAGGTGTTCGTTGAGTTCCTTCTTGTTCCGCCACGCCGTGCCGTAGACACGCTGCAGCATTTTTTCACTGGCGTCGCCGTGCCAGTACGCCCCGGCGACGGACATGATCTTGAACGCCTTGCGGTCAATCCTGCCGGTGCTGGGCACATGCGGCCCTTTACACAGGTCCTGAAAACCGTTGACGCCATGAGAGTAGAAGCTGATGATCTCACCGTCGGCCCGCTGGATGTTATCGCTCTTATAGCGATCGCCGGCCATTTTTTCCAGGGCCTCGGTACGGCTCATCTCGATTCGCTCAAAAGGCGTATCGGCGGCAATGATCTCGCTCATCTTCTGCTCGATACGTTCAAAATCCTCGGGCCGAATCGGCTCGTCGAGATCGAGGTCGTAATAGAAACCGTCCCGCACCGCCGGACCGTAAACCAGCTTCGCATCCGGCCAGAGGCTGCAGATGGCCTCGGCCATGATATGAGCACAACTGTGGCGCAGGATCTCCAGCCCTTCGTCGTCTTTCGATGTGATTATCTCCAGAGTTGCGCCGTCGGTGATCGGCGTCGACAGATCCACCGATTTGCCGTTCAAGCGACCCGCGATGGCAGCCTTTGCAAGTCCCGGACCGATCTGTTCGGCGATGTCTTTTACCGTTGCCCTTTCGGCAGCCTCAAGAATGCTGCCGTCGGGAAGTTGAACTTTGCTCATTTATCATTCCAGACAATATCAAAGAAACCTACACGATTAATTATAAGACCCTTTCACAGAATGTCAAGCCGGCAATCCAATAGTTCACGCGGCGAATCAATGATTATATGGGCGCCCGCCGCTTCAAGTTCGCCTCTTCCGCGAAAACCCCACGCCGCCCCGTTGCCTATCATCATTTTGCAAGCCTGCGCACTGTGGGTCGGAAGCGATAAATGCCCCAAAGCGGCATTTATCGCGGCCGTCAAGTCCTCTAAGGTGTCGACCAGGGTCCCATCCAGATCAAATATCACCGCTCGGCGGCTCATATATAACCTCTTGCCTTACATAAACTTACGTATATTAACCCGCCCATTGTCAATGTCAAGACCCCATTTTGCAAATATTTACCGATTCTTCGGACGTATTTCTTGCCAAATCCCACCTTGCCGGGTATAATACTCATAGCGATTATGCGTCTTTTGAAAGGAGCAAAGGAATGAATGCAAGCCTGGTCCTTTTGAAAACCAACGGCACAACAAAGACCTTCCCGCTGCCGGGCAATGTAACGGTAGTCGGAAGGCAGCAGAAATGTGATCTCTGCATTCCGCTGATGGTCGTCTCCAGAAGGCACTGCGAGATCAACCAGGACGGCGGCGTCCTTCGCGTTCGCGACCTCGGCTCCCGAAACGGAACGCTGGTCAACGGCAAAAAAATTACAGACGCCGTCCTCAATCCCGGCGATACTCTCCAGATCGGACCCGTCTCACTTGCTGTCCGGATCGACGACGTCGGCGCCGACGCCGACGTCGACGTCGATGCCGATGTGATCCTTACCCCGCCGTCCCCCTCGCCCGAACCAGAGTATCACCCCGGCGACGGCATAGGCGATCTGACCGAAATTGACAATCTCGACGCCGCTGCAGACGTCGGCACGGTCCAGGACGATGATATGCTCCAGATCATGGAGGCACTGGCGGAAAACGGCGACGAGGACGAAACGCCCTCATGAGCGGGATAAGCCGGGCAGAACAGTATCTTCTCAAACAGATTCGCCGCGGCGACGAGCAGGCGTGGTCGCGGTTCGTCCAGCGATATCGCGGCAGGCTGTTGAGCTTTGCGCAGATGAAACTTCGCCGGCGAGCCGATGCCGAGGACATCGTTCAGGATACGTTCATGGCGTTTGTAACGGCGATTGGCGCCTGTCGGGGCGAGTCGAGCCTGGAGACCTATCTTTTTACGATTCTTCGACACAAGATCATCAATCTGTACCGCAGCGCGCATGCGCGGCGCACCTGCCTGATTCAGGATGTTTACAGATCGCTCCGGGACGACGACGGCGACTCGGATGTGTATGAGTATTTGGCCTCGGACGAGGCGACGGCCAGCTTCTACGCACGGCGCGACGAGCACTGCGACCTTCTTCGTCGGTCGCTTGCCGAGGCGTTGGGCGCGCTGGTGGACGGATACAAGAAGGACCCCAACTTCCGGGACCTGAAAATCGTCGAGTTGCTCTTCTACTGCCAGCTTGCAAACCGCGATATTGCAAAGATCGTCGACGCCGGCGACAAGAACATTGCGGTGATCAAGCATCGCTGCATCAAGCACGTCCGCAGGCATGTCGCCCGATGCGGCGATTTGTCGGGATCGGACGACGAACATTTTGAGGACCTTCTCACGCAGGTGTGGG
>QNBS01000283.1 GCA_003644175.1 Planctomycetota bacterium
CGGCGGGTTTCGGGGGCGCAATTGCCGTCGTGAGCGGTTCGCCCACGATAAGAAACTGCCGCATTCTCGGCAATACGGCCGTTTCCGGTGGAGGCGCGATCTATATCAGCGGCGGAACCACTCTGCTCGAAAACTGCGTTATCAGCGGCAATTCGGCGTCCAGGGGCGGGGCTGTCTACTGTCATTATCCCGGCGCCGTCGTTCTTGCACACTGCACGATAACCACAAACACCGCCACAACGTATGGCGGCGCGATCAACTGCTTTCATGGAAGCAACCTGTCGCTGTACGGCTGCATCCTCTGGGACAATGCCGCTTCAACCGGATCGCAGATGTTTATCGGAGGGATAGGCATGGCCGCGACTGTGGATGTGTCCTACTGCAACGTACAGGGAACTGACACGGATGTTATGGTTCTTGCTCCCAGTGTTGTCAACTGGGGGATGGGCAATATCGAAGACGACCCCATGTTCATCGAGCCCGGCTACATCGACGACATGGGGGCATACGTCGAGGGCGACTTCGGCTTGTTAGAGGAATCACCCTGTGTTGACGCCGGCGATCCCAACTATGTCGCCGCCGAAGGCGCTACCGATGTTTACGGCGCCCGGCGTCTCTTCGGCGAAGAGATCGATATCGGGGCCGCCGAGTTTGTGATCGAAGAGATTGAGATTGAAACCATTGAGGCGAAGATCAAACTTTGGCCCAGAGTGATTAACCTGAGGGGCAAACAGAAGTGGTTCTTCTGCGCGATCAGGCTCGAAGACTACCAGGCGGAAGACATTGACGCCGACAGCATTGTTCTCGAAGAGACAATCAAGCCCAAATGGGCAAGAAAATTCAAACGCGTCAATGACCTCATCGTCCGTTTCGATATGGACGAGATTCGCGAACTGATCGACGACTCGCAGAAAACCATAACGCTCACCGTCCAGGGTGCGCTCAAAGACGGTGCGTCTTTTGCGGGCGACGATACGTTGAAGATACGCCGACCCAAATACAAACGTGACAAAAAAAGGCATCGCCGGCGCAAACACCGGTGAGGCCTGACAAAAGCGCAAGTTGTAGACAACAGACTCAGGTTCGGGTCTGTTGGAACTGTGCAATCGTACGTGTTTGGCGCTGCCGAGTCGAAAAGCCGGCAGCGCTGAACATGTACAACGCGACGAATCGGCATCAAGCCTTTGCAGTTAACATACCTGTTTTGCCGGGTACTGTGCCGGGCGAAGCCATATCACGATTATATGGATACAGAAAGACTAATACGGGCACAGGCGCGATCTCAAGGCGCAAACGCAGTTTTTTGCCGATTCCGAGGTGTATCGAACTGGCGGATTTATGTGCATTTTAGTGCAGAAGCAGGGCATTTTTGCCGAAAACAGCTTGAGCCGGTCTGTTTTTTTTTGGAAAATTTGCCTCCGGCAACATTTTTTGACTTGAAAGAGTCGGACTTTTTTATATACTGTTGCTTTCTTGTTAGTTGGAAAGCCAGTCGTTAATATCCATATTTTTTGAAAGTAGGTTCGATTTTTTATGATCAAGGTCAAGGCGCGTGCCGGCGAATCCGTTCAGCAGATGGTCAAACGTTTCAAGAAGATGTGTGAGAAAGAAGGTCTCATACGAGACATCAAGCGCAACAGTTATTATGAAAAACCGTCGGAGAAGAATCGCCGGAAAAGACGCAAAGCCCGCCGAATGGCCGCAATATCCAGTCGCTGATCGACACCTTTGCCGCTTTGTCCATTTTGCAGAATACGCTCTTGCTTTTGCCTAAGTCGATAGCTAAAATAGTTTTCATGGCTGGATGAAGATTTTTCTTATGTCATAGAAGTTACACCAGGAGGCTGTCAGGTCGCTTCTGCTTCGAGGAGGCCTATTTCGATGAGTGCGTTCAGGGCGGCTTTTTGCTCGGCCTCCTTCTTCGTCACGCCCCATGCACTTGGAAAACGCCGGCGTCCGAGGACGACACATATCTCAAAACATTTGTTGTGGTCCGGCCCCTTCTCGTCAAGCAGTTCATAGGTCGGGGTCTCGTTTTCGGCCTGCTGGGCATGCTGCTGGAGTATTGATTTGAAGTTTTCCTGGTGCTGCTGGGCGTCGGCCTTGTCGATCATATCCCCGAAAGTTCTGAGAATGAATCGCTCGGCCGCCTCCAACCCGCCATCAAGATAAATGGCGGCGATAATCGCTTCGAGCGTACCGGCGGCGATCGAACCGGAAAGCGCCCTGGTTTTGTCAATCCCTTTTCCGACAAGCGTAAAATCCTGCAGGGCCAGGGAACCGGCCACTTTGGAGCAAACCTTTCGTGAAACCAGCATGCTCTTTATCTTGGTCAGATCTCCTTCCAGGTAGTGGGGGAACCGGCTGTAGAGCGTCCGGCAGATGACCAGGGCCAGCACGGAATCGCCGAGGAACTCCAGCCTTTCGTTACTATGTATTCGCGACGAGGCCTGTGAAGAATGCGCCAGCGATTCAACCAGCAGCGAGCGGTTCTTGAAATGATAGTCCAGTAGTTCCTCGACCTGGACGAGAGTTTCATTATCCATCTGTCTTTGTCCTGTCATTGCAACAGAAGCAAGCAGATTACGAAAGCCGCCGATGGGACGGATTTCGCAACAGGCTCGCCAAAATCTATTTGCACTGCATTATAAGGCAGTAACCGACTTTGTCAATACCCATCCATACTGCTTACGATTGAGATCTCCCGTTTATACGCGGGTAAGTAACCTCACAACAGTGACTTGCCCCACTCGCGGGAATTTACTACCCTGAAGGGTACAAATGCCGGTCAGGGGCTTACCATTTGCAGACCCGCCAGGGCCAGAAACTGGTCCTCGACAAACTCAAAGACGCTGTCGAGGCCTGTCAACGTGAAAACCTTGTATACGCGGGGCTTTTGGGATGAAAGCACCAGGCGGTGCTCGCAGTCAACCAGCACTTTGCGCAGCTTCAAGAGCTTGGCAATGCTGGATGAGGTGATGATATCCACCTCAGCGAAATCAACGACGACATCGCAATCACCCTTATCGGTCGCCATTGCGATCGCGGCCTGAAGTTCCTCGCCCAATTGAGGCTCCTGGGCCAGATTCAAGAGAATAATGTTGTCGGACCACTGCTGAACGCCCATAAAACACTCCTTATGTCAAATCAATGTGTACGTTTATGTGTACGTTTAGCTTATCGGCAGCGCCGAAAGCCAGGTTAATCAAAATCTCGCTGCAACAGAATCGGCAGGCCTGCGCACACCGGCGCATCGACATCGAAACTGCGTAAACCAAGCCCCCGGCAGTCGCCAACCGCCCCTGACAAGATACCCGCGGTCGCCAAAGTCCGGGAATATATGGCGGATTTCTCGGTAATGAAGGGGATGCGCGCGTTGCGCGTTGCCTGTGGGCGATTTTGCTTGATATTCAGTGCTGTCTCGACTATAATGTTAGCAGGGTTATTGGTGGTCAACGGGTATTGAAACAGCATCCTGACTTGAGTAATTTTCGGTCCTTATCATCGAAGAGCGACCGCATGTTCATTTGACGCACAAATATTCTTTGCGAATCAGGAGGTCGGCTGACATGAATCCTGGAAAACGAATTCGGACGAAGATGTCTGTCCTGCTTATCATCCTGGCGTGCGGAATGGTGTCTGCGGTGTTTGCCGCTGAGGGGAAACACTGGGAATATGAGAAAATGGACCTTCGGATGACCGGGAGAGGACGTATCAAAGGCATACGCTACCCCAGGGGCAAGAAACCCCTTCTCCTGAAAG
>QNBS01000284.1 GCA_003644175.1 Planctomycetota bacterium
CTCTATTTCCAGCACTGCGCACTGGGGGTTAACCGCGGACCAAAATCGTGGGGACATGCCGTTAGTGCCGATATGGTTCACTGGACGCAGTTGCCTCACGCGATTCTCCCTTATGACAAAGGCGCCATCTGGTCCGGCACGGCGGTGGTGGATCACAACAATAGTCTCGGCAAACAGGTCGGCGATACAAAAACGATCGTGGCGTATTTTACCACAACCTGGAAAGAGGGATTTTTCCAGGCCATGGCCTATAGCACGGATCGGGGCCGGACCTACAGGCTCCACAACAAAGGAAATGCCGTCGTTCCCAATCAGGGCGTCATGAAAGGTGAACGCGACCCGAAAGTATTCTGGGACGCAAATGATAAGAAATGGAAGATGGTGTTAATTGTTGGCGGCAAGCAGAGGATTATACGTATCTTCGAATCCGACAACATGGTTGACTGGAAAAAAGCCGGTGATATTACGCGCAAGTGGGCCGCAGAATGCATCGAACTCTTTCAGTTGCCTGTAGACGGCGACAGGGACAACATGAAATGGGTCATTACCGACGCCAGCTTCGACTACGAGGTCGGCCGGTTCACGGGCAATGGATTCGAGACCGAAGGCGAGAAGCTGCGCGGTGATTACGGCAAGAATTTCTACGCCGCACAAACCTTCAACAACGGACCCGACGGACGTGTGGTTCAGATCGGCTGGATGAACGACAGACGTAAGGAATGTCCGTTTCTTGTGAAGAAAATGCCGTTCAATCAGCAGATGGCGTTCCCGACGGATCTGACACTGCGAACCACGCCCGATGGTATCCGCTTATACCGCTGGCCCGTTAAAGAAATTGCGAGCCTTTACAGGAAAACACACGCATTCGACAACATAACTGCCGAGGCGGCAACCAGGGCATTGTCCAACGTCAAACCCGAACTTGTCGATCTTTCAATCGAGTTTGTTCCCGGCGATGAAAAACTCACTCTGACGGTGCGCGGCATCGACATTACTTACGGCGACATAATGAAACTCAGAACGGCAAAAGGGGTCAAAGAAGTCAAGTGCTTCTCATATAACGAGAAGACATGTCCAGCCCCGACCATCGACGGCAAAGTTAAATTGCGAATTCTTGCCGATCGAGCGTCGATGGAACTTTATGCAAACAACGGATTAACCGTTACTTCAAGCTATGAATTCGACATTCCCGAAAACCTGGACCTGAAATTTTCCGCAGGCCGTCAGGTTAAAATCAATACTCTTGTTGTTAATGAACTTGAGTCCTCGTGGGAGCGGCAATAATATTACGTATGTTGCAGTGTGTGTTAAACGATGATCAACCTATATTAATGAAGAGGAGTCGGCGCAAATGAGGCGTGGCATATTGAAACTGACGTCAATCGTATTGGTCTTGGCGGCAACATATTGCACAAATGTGCTCCATGCGGCGGAAACAAAACCGAATTTTGTGATTATTTTCGCAGACGATCTGGGTTACGGCGACGTAGGTTATCAGGGCGGCGACGTTCCTACACCCAGCATCGACTCCATCGCCGAAAACGGCGTAGTCATGACTGACGGTTACGTAACCTGTCCGGTCTGTGCGCCGTCGCGAGCCGGCCTTTTGACGGGGCGGTACCAGCAGCGTTTCGGTTTCTGGGACAATATTGGGCCGTACCGCATTAGCAAGGATGTTGAGCCGGGGATTCCAACGGACATCCCGATTCTCTCGGAACGCCTCAAAAAGCTGGGCTATGTCTGCGGATTGTTTGGCAAGACGCACGACGGCGACTGTGAGGAAATGATGGCGTTCAATCGCTGGGACGAATTCTACGGATTCAACAACGGCGCATCCAATTATCTCGGGGATATGAACAGGAGCCATAATCCAATATGGCACAACAAAAAGATCGTAAGCTCTCCCTACATGAAACGAGGCATAAGAAACAGTGATATAAACAAGCAGGGCGTCATCATCAAAGATACTGAGAACTATCTGACTGATAAACTCGGTGAGATGGCGTCGAATTTTATTGATACAAACAAAGACCGCCCCTTCCTCTGTTACGTGCCGTTCAACGCCATTCACGGCCCCTTTCAGGCCCCCAAAGCGATAATCGACAAGTATGCCCATATCAAAGAAAAAGACCGGCGTATTGTCATGGCAATACTCGATTCGATGGACAAGAACGTCGGGAGGGTGTTGAACGCTCTCAAGAAGAACGATCTTATGGAAAAGACCATGATTATCTTCATGAGCGACAATGGCGGGCATGAAGCTTCTCCGAATAAGCCGTTGCGAGGCGGCAAAGGCACCTACTGGGAAGGTGGATTGCGCGTTCCGTTTTGCATGAGATGGGACGGCCATATAAAGCCGGGACAGTCTTACAAACATGCCGTTATATCCCTGGATATCATGCCCACGCTGATCACCGCCGCACGCGGCAAGGTTGAGTCGTCCTGGAAGCTGGACGGCGTCGATCTCATGCCGTACATCACGGGCAGGAAGTCAGGCCGTCCCCACGACGCCCTCTATTGGGTCTGGGGACCCAACAAGGCTATCCGCGCCGGGGATATTAAGGTTGTCAGCTTCAACGGCGGCAAAACCTACGAGATGTTCGATCTCTCCAAAGACATCGGCGAGTCAAATAATATTGCCGGTCAGAATCCGGGAAAGCTCAAAGCGTTGATCGAGAAACATCAGGCATGGGAGAAAGGCCTGGAACCTCAGAAGTGGGGGTGGAACAAGGCGCTCGGTTATCGGGATCCCACGTTCGGCAAACCCAAAGCATTTCACGATCCGGACTACAAGATAAAGTAACAGAATGCAGTGACTTGTTGGTCTGAAACAAGAATACACCGGGAATGACTATGAAAACCAAAGACGGTCTAAAAACGCTTTCCACGCCTATCGTTACCCTCTGGCTTTTTTTGCTGGCGACAGTATTCGCACAGACGAGTCAGGCTGCCGATAAGCCCAATATCGTCTTGTTCTTTACTGACGACATGGGCTATGGCGACATCGGTCCGTTTGGCTCGACAACGCATGAGACACCTCATTTGGATCGAATGGCGAAAGAAGGTATTAAATTCACCGATTTTTATGTCAGTTCGACAGCCTGCACCCCTTCTCGATCTGCTTTGATGACAGGTTGCTATGCCGACCGAATCGGCATGGGCGCCAGCGTTGTTTTTCCCGGTGATAAACGCGGCCTAAACCCGAGCGAAATAACCATTGCCGAAATGCTCAAAACAAAAGGCTACATCACTGGTTGTTTCGGCAAGTGGCATCTGGGCGATCAGCCGGATTTCATGCCCTTGAAGCAAGGTTTTGACGAGTATGAAGGCATTCCCTACTCAAATGATATGTGGAGTGAAGTCGGCCGCCAGGGGCGGAAGAAACATCCGCCTTTGCCCTATATCAAGCAAGACAAAGTCGTCGCATACATCCCCGATCGCAATAGTCAGGCTGTTTTATGCGATGCTGTTACCGACGCCGCGGTCAGTTTCATAAAACGCCACAAAGACGAACGCTTCTTTGCTTACGTGCCTTACGCCCTCGTTCATACACCATTCATGGTGCTCGAAGAGCGATTGGCTGCCGCGGGAGGTGATGTGTTTAAGGCACAGATTACCGAACTGGATAACAGCGTCGGACGGGTCATGAAAACGCTGAGAGAATCGGGTATTGCAGATAATACGCTGGTCTTCTTTACCAATGATAACGGGGGCGGCGGGAAAACCTCCAGCGGCCCCTTGCGCGGCGGCAAG
>QNBS01000285.1 GCA_003644175.1 Planctomycetota bacterium
CCCGTCAGGCCGTACTCGAAATTGTCCGTCACGTTGTCGCCCGTGATAAGTTTCAGTTGGGCCTGAAGAATATCCGCCCCGCCAGCCATATCGACAAAAGATATCATTCGTACCGTCTGCAGGTTGCTGTTGCCGCTCAAACGTATCAATTCCGGATGGTTCCGCAGCCGCTGCTGAATGACAAAACAGTCGAATTCGCCGTCGCCCGACATCAGATCGCAGATATCAAGCGCAGAACATCGCAAGCCGGCGGCATCGACAAAAGCATTTTCACTCCGGCGAAACGCCATGAGCCCCTTGCCCAGCGCCGACTGAGCGGGCTTTATTATGAACTCATGCGGCAACCGGTCGTCTATGAAGCTCGCCCAGTCATTGGCGCCGTCGATAAACGACCCTGCATTGGACCAGCCCGGCATGCCCTTGAAATATATCGCGTACAACTCAGGAATCCGAATGCCGACGGCCCGGCAATAACGGTACAGCAGGCTCTTGTCCTTCAGGAGAGGCGCCCACGGCACGGGGTTGAGGGATTCCTGCACGCCGGTCAGCTTCTTTCGGCTGACAAAACAGGCCAATTCTTCTTCGCTCAGCCCGGGATCGAACAAGCCTAATCGAAACGCCTCGTCCGGCAGGAAACGCTCCTGTCGGCAAAGCCGAACAACCCGGCGAAACACGCGTCGATACTCCCGACTGAGCAACGGTCGAACCCGCCTGCACAAACGCCCAATGCGGATGAGCCTCCGCATCCGGTTTGCCGGCCGACAGAACAGCTTAACCACAGAGCCCATAGCACACCCCCTGAATATTCGCCTAAAAAGCCGCGTTCACAGCAGTCGGCGACTGCATCCGAATTATGGCTGCGGCCTACGGGTATGTCAAGCACTTAATCGCACCTCACCTGCCCCCAACATCACCGACGGACAAAGATGTTTGACTACGGAACCGGACAAGGGTAAAATCAAATGCACAAAAAAGCCTATATCCAAAAGACGCAGGAAAGGGAAACCGTGGAACGCAATTGGCTGAAACTTGTAACGCTTGTGCCGGTGCTGGCAATCTGCACAGGCTGCGAGAAGAAAACGGTTGATCTCATTACGCCGGACTTGTCGAATTTCACTTTTGAAGGGGAGCGATGGGCTTACCATGCCGGCGTCGTTGCGCGAACCGGAGAGGGGGAACTTCATGACCTCTGGATAAACGGCGAGTACGCTGATTTCATTCTCGAATTGGAGTACAAGATCGCACCCGGGTCCAACAGCGGCGTCTATATTCGCTGCACGGACAAGGCCGACTGGATGAATACAGCACTGGAGGTGCAGATCCACGAGACCGGCGACGGAACGGTGCACGGCCAGTGCGCAGGCGTGTACGACTGTCTGTCGCCGAACTTTATCGATGTCGCGCGACTGCAGGCAACCGTCGGCGATGGAACGACAAAGGACCTGCCGCCGACCTTGAACAAGGAACACAAACTTGATGACTCGGCGACAGTCAAAATCATCAGGATTTATCGCAATTATCAGACAATCGAGCGACAGGGCAAGGTGATTCCGTACGAGGGTTCGGATACAGGTTGGAATCCGGCATTGTATGTATCGGCGGTCATTGACGGAACCGAGGAGAAGGTTCTGCTGGAGCGGGACAAGCCCGTCAAAACTTCAACGGGAAACTGCACGCTGAATTTCTATTCCGAAAAGCGCATCGCCGAAAAAGACGTCCAGACCCCCGCCGGCCAGTGGCATTCGATGAAAATCAGCGTCACGGGCGGCATTATTGCCGTCTGGTCCAACGGAAAACAGGTTCTGGAGATGAACCTTGATGACTGGACCCAGGCCGGCTGGAATCCGCAGGGGACGCCGAACAAGTATTCCGTTGCCCTCAAAGACATGCCTCGAAAAGGGTTTATCGGCCTGCAGGACCACGGTCAGGCCGTGTGGTTCCGTAATATAAGGCTTACACCGCTGGATTAGGCATTGACCCCGCATGGGGGGGTATATGAGTAAAGCCGCCCACGAAACCGAACGATAAACTCTCTTAGTATTACGTCCTGCAATATTAAAGAGGAAAGGTCGCGGGGAGGCAATGAAAAACGCATTGGCAATAATCATATATTCGGCGGCTATAATCGGCCTGGCGATTGCGGCAAACGGGTGCATCGACCAGCCGCGCCCGAGGATGGGTTGTCTGCCGACCCATACATTTGCAGGAACATTTCTGTATCCCGAAAATCTGGGATCGCATTCTTACGGTCCTCTCGGGGCGATGTTTGAGGGAAACGGCATTGTATATACCTGCAAAGGCGGCAGCATCGACATTACGCATCTGAGGTGGAATGCCGACTACACGCGATACGCCGTTAACCAGACCAAAAAGACGCTGATGAGGAAAGGCAAAGGCTTCTCCTTCAACCTGGCGTTTGAGCCTTCGACCCACCAGGTGAGATTCAGCTACCCGGACAACTGGCGTGATCTGCCGAAACAGGAAAAAGAGCGAATCGCCGATGAAGTCGCGTTCGCCGTCGGTCCGTATGTCGCCTACGGCGCGACCATGTGGCATGAGATACTGACATGGTTCGGCACGCATTACATGGGTGTAGAGCCTGAGTTCAACTCGGCGTTTTCATGGGAGGATACCTATTCGAACCTGCTGGGTGCGCACCTTGCCGTCAAGGCCATGCGGGACAAGGAACATTCCTACGACAAGGCGATGACGATTGCGCTCGAAGAAGAACTCGCCATGCTGGGTGTGCAGCCACGTTCGGCGGCGATCGCGGCCTCAGAGAAGGTCAGAGGCGAATGGTACACGGGCAATTTCCAGGTCGATATGCTCATGAGGAATCTCGACATGGGTCTCGACGATGGTTTTGTCTCGCCGATCATTATTCCCGATGTCGCCGGGTGCGACGGCGAGCCCGTCGACTACCCCGTGCCGAATGTGGATATCCTTGACGAATACGGTTTGGCAATGACCTACGAAATCAAGGCAAACGTACTCGAACAGGGCAAGGTCTTCAAGGTCATAGACGCCAAAAGGATATATCCGGCCCGGCACTACCCTGCGATCATGGCGCACATCAACAAACAGGCAGCGGAATTGGGAAACCACTTTACCGACTAAAGTATCCTGAGAAGAAGCCGAGCGCCAAGGACCGCACCCGGGCAAAAGCATACCGATCCCTTTCTATATGACCACACCGACCGGACAGGATTAACATTGACATTCACTGTGGTGGGGCTTAATATACTGATCACGATTGAAAATTCCCGTTTTGTTCGCGGTAACTTGTTTTCAAATCAATACTTACCATTTTACTCGCGGGGAATTTACTACCCTTAAGGGTATAATATGGTCGGGCTGCCGGAGTGCGGCTGACATTGTTCTCTATACGGCAAAAAAACAGGATCTCCGACATGAAGACAACGATTATTGGATTGAAAGATCATGCGGCCGAGGAAGTTACGCTTTGCGGATGGTTGTATAATGCACGATCGAGCGGCAAGCTGCTGTTTTTGATCGTGCGGGACGGGACGGGCCTTTGTCAGTGTGTCATGGAAAAAGGCAAAGTCTCCGACGAACTCTTCGACGAGTTCAGGCATCTCGGGCAGGAGTCGTCGGTCTCGGTGACGGGCCTCTGTCGCCAGGAAACGCGTTCGGTGGGTGGATATGAGCTGGCCGTAACCGCCGCGGAGGTAATTTGTGCGGCGACCGATTACCCGATCACCCCCAAAGCCTACG
>QNBS01000286.1 GCA_003644175.1 Planctomycetota bacterium
CTTCTACTCCGGCACCGTCGCCGCCGCCGTCGAAGCCGCTTTCGAGGGCGTGCCATCGGTCGCCCTCAGCGCCGTCTTCGACGAACATTTCGACGCCGAAAAAGCCGCCCGCTGCGCATTCGGCATCCTCGAACAACTACTGCCCCTCCACCCCGGCGACGTCATCAATATCAACATCCCTTCCTTATCCGAAGGCGACCCCAAAGGCGTCGTCGTCGTACCTCAGTCCACCGGCGGCCTCGAAGAGACCTTCCGCCTCCAGGACAACAAGCAGGGGCAAATGATCTTCGAGTACACCGGCGGCAGACACCGCAACCCCGCCGTCAGCCCCGCCGACACTACTTCCCTCGCCGACGGCTACATTACCGTTACCGCCCTCCATTTTGACATGACAAATTACGAGCGAAACAAGTCCTTGAGCAAAATCGCCTGGAATCTAAACAGTACCGACTGAGACCCCAATACAGGGATCGCCAAAAATGACGAACATCTTCCAAACACCCTGGCTGCTGCTCTTCGTCTCACTGGTGCTGCTCATCGTGGTCGCACTCGTACGCCAAAACTCACCCCAAAAACAGCGATGGCAGCTGTTGCTCCTGCCGCTAAGCCTGGCGGTTCTCGCTTTCGGACTCGACTGCTTTGTCAAGACCGACTACGAAAAAGTCAAGCACACGATCAAGTGCGCAAGAGACGCTGTCGTCGCCGAAGACGCCGACGCCCTGGCGACGACTCTGTCGCCCGGCTATTCGGACCGCAGCCACAATTCCAGGGACGATCTGGTCAGCTTCATGCGATCCTTCTTCACAACAACAAAGATAGAAAGAGCCCCGCAAACGACCGGACAGATCGTCATCAACGCCCCCACAGCAACAGCCGAGAACGTCTACCGCGTGCATGTCGAGCCAAACAGCGCTTACACCCAGGCCGCCGGCCTCTACTACGTCAAGGTAAGAATCCGCCTCACGAAAAACTCCGACGCCCAATGGCTCATCACCGGTTGCGAACTGATGGAACTAAACTTCCAGCCATTCCACCGGCGCGATCTCTGACAAGACCCAACTGTGTATGACGCCGATTGACTACCGACAGCGCAGGGCTTGACCCATCGAAATTGCTGCAAACTGAAATGAAAAACGTGAAGTGAACAACGGTTAACCGCCAGCGACTGCCGCCGACAGTCAACGCCAAAGCTCTCAAAACGCCGTCGAGACTATCTTGCCGCCACGTTACGGTGCTCGACAACGCTTTCAATCTTCTCAAGAAGTTCGCTGAGATCAAACGGCTTAACGATATAATCATCGATGCCGCACGCGTTGGCCCGCGCAATATCCTGGGTCTGGCTGCGAGCCGTCAGCATGATTACCGACACATCCTGGCCACCGGGCTGCTTTCGCAGCACTTCCAGCATCTCATGACCGTCCATGATCGGCATAATCACATCCAGCAGAATGACATGAGGCCGTTCTTCTTCGAACCTTTTTAAACCTTCTCTGCCGTTGCCGGCGGTGACAACCTCATACTCGTTCATCTCCAGCCTGTCCTGCAGAGTCTGAACGATGTTCGGCTCGTCATCAACCACCAGGATCTTCGTCTTGCTTGGCTTCTTCTTTAGTCCCATAAAATCAAACATAACTGTTCTCCAATGCCGCCCCGTTGCAGGGGCGCCGCACATCAATCAAGCAATCTGCTTACCTTCCTCCGCGCAACATCTTCCATATCTCGCGCATCGATCGCATCAGTCGGGTAAACTCCTATTCCCAACATCGGCAGAATCGGGCCGTTCCCACAGTTTTTCCTGAGACGATTGCCGACAATTTTTTGAATCTTCCGCCGCACCATTTCAATCTGCTTGGCGCAGGCTTTCTCCACGACAAACACGACTTCAAAATCCTCTGTCTGGATCGCCAGGTCCTTGGCATTGACCAGGAAATCGTCGCTTTCGGCCAACAGCCCGTTTATTATCGAACCAACTTGTGTCTTGACACTGCTGTCCTGTTCGCCGGCCACGTCAAAACCCAGAATCATAAGGGCAAAATCATTCGCCTCCTTGCCGGTCCGCGAGGCCAAATCCGATAAATGCCTGTAAAGCATGACAAACGGATCGGTTTTGGGCAGCGAGAAATAGAACCTGCTTCCCTCGCCCTTGCGGCTTTCGACCCAGATCGCTCCGCCGTGAACGGCGATAATGCCGTTGCTTATCGCCAGTCCCAATCCGCTGCCCATTGACCCGGCGCCGGCCCGGCGACTGATCTGGAAGAACTTGCTGAATATCTGCTTTTGCAACTCGGGCTCTATGCCGACGCCCGTATCTTCAACCATTGTTACTACGTCGTCGCCGCTGTCGCAGGATCGCACGACAACCCGTCCCCGGGGCTCGGTGAATTTAATCGCATTGGTGATCAGATGCGACAGGACCTGGCCTATTCGCTGAGGATCGGCGTACACCGGTGAAACGTGACCGCTGATTTCACACGTCAGGTCGATATTCCGCGTCCGGGCAAGATCCGCCGACTGCCGAATCACCCCGGTTGCAACCGAAACGATATTCATCACTCGCCGATTGATGGGCATGCTGCCGGCCTCGAGTATGGCCATGTCAAGCAGGTTATTGATCAGACCTGCAAATCGATGACAGTCGCTTTTCATTCCATGCAGATACTCGCGAGTTTTATTTGGGATTCGTCCCGTGACATCCGCAAGGATGTTCGATACCGAGTTTTGTATACTTGTCAGCGGTGTTCGCAACTCATGTGAAATAGATGCGATAAACTCCGTCTTGGCCTTTTCAGCCAGATCTTCGTCCGTCACATCTCGAATCATAACCACGGTGCCGAGACAATTATCCCAGTCGTCAATCATCTCATTCCACCGCATCTGGAGTATTTTCCCGGACGCCGAACGAACCTTGAACTCGCCCTGTTTCTTTTCGTCCGGGTCGCCCTCGTTGCCGATCAGCTCCCGAAAACCAAGCCCGTCAATTACCGTCGCAAGCGCCTCCAGCGAGTCTTTGGGCGTCAGGCCTAAGAGAGTTTTCGCCGCGGGATTAGCTCTCTCGATCTCACCGGTGCGCCCTAAAATTATCAGTCCCTCGCTCATGTTGTCTATGGCTACGGCAAGCTTGTCCTTTTCCCATTCGACAAGCGATTTGACACCCTCCTGCATGTTGTCGATCTGTTCGGAAATACTGCCTTCGATCTGACGCTGCAACATAGAAAGCTGCACTTGAGCCTTTTCCAGTTCCACCAGCAAGCTATGCAGCACTTCGTCTCTGGAGATTACCGCGTCGTTGTCGTCGCCGGCCCGGCGGACGGCAATGCTGTCGCAGCCAAGTTCCTCCATCCGGCGCAGCGCCTCACTGACCGGTGTATCCGGCCCAACGACCAGACCGCATTCATGAGCCTGACGCGATCCATCGCCACAAATCAAATCCGCAATTTTTACCATACACCGCCTGCCGGCATCTCAAACATTACATCCGGAGCCTGTCCCCGGACTATTCAATACATAAATCATCGGCTGATAAATTCCCCCTTTTAACCTGAAAATGACATTTTTCCGCCTGCGACCCCGTCGGCCCACGGCAAGGCATTGCATGAATGCAGGGGGTGCTCGCTTAATTCAATGTGCATCCATGCCTCATGGTGTAAGCCCAGAACTGTTGCCAGCGGCCTTTGGTTAGCTTCAATGAACGCAAAGCTAAAACGCAACTGGCACCTTCATTTTTC
>QNBS01000287.1 GCA_003644175.1 Planctomycetota bacterium
CTGCGGTCGTGATGATCGGTCCGCCGGAGGTGCTTATGATAATTATCGCCACGGCCGTCGTCATGATTATTATATTGCGAGGTCGCGGCAGGAGAAAATAGTGCGTCAAATTCGGCATTTGTGCCGGATTTTTCCTGTCAGGGGCGATATTGAGCGGTTTTTGAGGCCGCATTCTTCCAAACTACTTGACAACGGAGTTGGTTTCGGCTATACTATATTGTGTTGCGAGTGCAGCTTAAAGCGGTTTCGCTGTTGCACCATCCGCGGTAGGGTGCGTGACGGCACATCGCAACAGGGAGACCGGCCCAAAATCAGATTTCAGATAAATCGCCCGTCTCTCTTTTTTTCTGCGCGCATTTCAACCTCATTGTAGTTGTTGGCCTTGTTGCCAAATCCTCTGCGCTGTCCTGCAACCCCGGCAATATGTGCTCAAAAAGGTGTTGGATTCCGCCGGTGCTTCGATTATCATGTCGAGTCGAAATAGTGGGGCAAGCCCCACCCTGCTGAAGATTATATGATGTGAGGTTTATTTATGGCCGGGAAAAAAACGATTCATCTGTTGTGCAACGCTCATCTCGATCCGGTTTGGCTTTGGGAGTGGGAGGAAGGCGCAGCCGAAGCGATATCGACATTTCGTACGGCGGCGGAGCTTTGCGAGAGCGATGATGCGTTTGTCTTCAACCATAACGAAGTTGCGCTTTATAAATGGGTTCAGGAATACGATCCGGCGCTTTTTGAGCGGATACGGAGGCTCGTAAGCGCCGGCAGATGGAACATCATGGGCGGATGGTACCTTCAGCCGGACTGCAATATGCCCAGCGGCGAGTCGTTTGTGCGGCAGATACTCTTAGGCAAGAACTGGTTTAAGGAGCATTTCGGCGTTGACGTAACGACGGCGATCAACTTCGATCCGTTCGGCCATACCCAGGGGCTGGTTCAGATATTAGCAAAGTCGGGCTTTGATTCGTATCTGTTCGGCAGGCCCGACCAGGATGACTGTCCGCTGCCTGCCGATGAATTTGTGTGGGTCGGTTTCGACGGTTCGGAAGTGATGGCGACGCGGTTTTGCGGCTGGTACAGTTCCGAACTCGGCAAGGCAAGGGAAACGATCGTCAAATGGATAAAGGATTTCGGCGATAAGGAGCATTGCCTGATCCTTTGGGGCGTAGGCAATCACGGCGGCGGACCTTCGAGGAAAGATTTAAGAGATATCAACCGCTTCATAGCCGCACATAAAGAGCACAACATTGTTCATTCCACACCTCAAGGCTTCTTCAAGGAACTCAAGAAAACGAAAGATCAACTGCCCCGATACAAGAAGGGCCTTAATCCGTGGGCGATCGGTTGTTACACGTCTCAGATTCGCATTAAGCAAAAGCAGAGGCTGCTGGAAAATGAGATTTACTCGACGGAGAAGATGTGCACCGCCGCCTCGGTCGCCAAACTGATGAAATACCCCACAGACCGGATCCGCGAGGCGTTGCATGATTTGATGATGGGCCAGTTCCATGATATTCTGCCCGGTTCGTCGATTCAGCCGGTCGAAGAGTCGTCGCTGCGAATGCTGGATCACGGTCTGGAGATTATCTCTCGCATCAAGGCCGGCGCGTTCTTTGCCCTGGGCGGCGGCCAACCAAAGGCAAAGGCCGGACAGATTCCGATTATGGTGTACAACCCGCACCCTTATCGTGTCAGGCAGCTTATCGAATGTGAGTTCAACCTGCCCGATTTCGGCGGACTCGACGGCGGACTCGACGATTATACGGCCGTGAATGTTCTTTACAAGGGCAGCCAACTGCCCTGCCAGGTCGAGCAGGAACTGAGCAATGTGCCCTTCGACTGGCGAAAGCGGGTGGTGTTCGCCGCAGAACTCGCCCCTGGCCGGATGAATCGTTTCGACTGCACCCTCGAGCCGCTTAGCAAGAAACCCGCACCCAAGCTGAAGGCGCAAAACGGCAAGATCACTTTCAGGAGCAAAGACCTTCGAGTCGTCATCAGCACACGGACCGGGCTCGTCGAGAGGTATTGCATCAAGGGTGTCGATTTCGTGAGCAAGCCGGCATTTGGGCCGCTGATCATAGCCGATGATTCCGATTCATGGGGCATTTTAGGCAAGAGTCGCCGCCGGCCGGCCGGCAGATTCCGACTGATGGGCAAGGCCGCGGGCAGCCGTTTCAGCGGATTGCGCGATTGTGTAATAGATTCGGTTCGAGTCATAGAAGACGGCCCGGTGCGAAGCGTCATCGAGGCTGTTTTTTCCTGCGGCGATTCGTTTATTTGTCAGCGTTACAAGCTGCCGAAATCGGGCACGGAGATTGAAGTGGAAACGCGCGTGCACTGGAACGAGAAAGATCGAATGCTCAAACTGTCGGTTCCGCTCGCCGGCACAAGGCACAGCTACATCGGCCAGACAGCGTATGGCGCGGCGCAGTTGCCGGACGACGGCGCCGAGGCCGTAGCCCAGAAATGGGTCGGCGTCGTCAACCGGGACAAACGCACAATGCTTACGTGTATCAACAACGGCACGTACGGATCTGACTTCCGCGACGGAGAATTGAGGCTTACACTGCTTCGGTCGCCGGCTTACTCGTGTCATGCGTTAGAAGACCAGGGGCTGATTATCATGGCGTCGGACCGCTACACGCCGCGGATCGATCAGGGCGAAAGGCTGTTTCGATTCTGGTTCAACGGCGGCACTGCCGCCGAGCGGAGAAAGCATATTGATCGCGAGGCCCTGGTTAAAAATGAAACGCCCTTTGCATTGCCGTTCTCCCCCTCTGGAGCGGGCAAAAAGCCTAAACCCGTTGCGGTCCTGACCGACGACGTGGTTGTGATCACCGCGATCAAAAAAGCTGAAAAAGGCAACGATATAATCATCCGCCTTTTCGAGCCGACCGGCAGGAAGCGCACAACAGTCCTTGTGCTGCCGGCGATTTCGAAGAAAGTGAAGATTCACATGGGAGCTTTCGAGATAAAAACACTCAGGGTCAGGCCTTCAACCGGCAAGATCGCCCAAGTCAATCTGCTGGAAAACCCTGTCGCCGGACGGACTAAATGAAGTAGGAAACGACCATCCATATTGCGGCGCCGGCGGCGAGGACGGTTACCACGTTATTGAACAGTTTCTGCGGTATGCCCTTGACCAGCAGTATGCCGCAGACTGCGCCGATGAGAACCAGCGGAAAAAGACAGGCGTCGAGCTTGAGCGAGTCGGCGGTGATCATGTCGAGTCTGGACTGAAACGGAACCTTCAGCCAGTTTACTATAAAGAAAAACCACGCCATTGTCCCGACAAATTCAAATTTGTCCAGGCCGACAGCCAGTAAATAGATAATCATGATCGGTCCGGCGGCATTTGCCATCATTGTGGTGTAGCCTGCGAGAAATCCGAAGACGGCGGCGAATATCCATCGCCCGGCGCAGCTGTTGCGGTCGTATCTCAGGTGTGCGGATTTGCGGTGGTTGTTCCATGTGCCGGCAGCCGCCAATGCCAAAACGATCAGGCCAATGATCGGTTTGAGTTGTTGATCGTTAATCTTGTCCAGCGTCCAGGTCGCAACGAGTATACCGATGAAAGCAAAGCCCAAAAGCCGAAAGATATGTTGCCATTGCGCCTTTCGGTGATACCAGGCGGCGGCGAAGATATCGGCAAATATCAAAAGCGGCAGGACGAGGCCCACCGACGCCTTTGCCGGCACGACTAAAGCGGCAA
>QNBS01000288.1 GCA_003644175.1 Planctomycetota bacterium
ACAGATGATTTCGATATGGCTGCTCCTGGCGGTGCTTCCTGTGTCCTACTTCCTGTGGGTCCGGACCCACAGGAAGTAGGACACAGGAAGCACCGCCAGGAGCAGCCATATCGAAATCATCTGTATGCGGTCGGTCACGATGACCGCCCGAAACCCCCCGACGGCGGTATAGATAAACGCAACCAACGACAGGACGACCACCACTACCGGCGCCGGCGCCGACGGCACAAGCGCCGCGAACAACCTGGAGCCCACCGTAAGCTCTACGGCAAAAGCCCCTAAGAAACCCAGACTCGTAAATACCGCCCCCACATAAGAGAGCACCTTCGAGTCGTACTCTGTGCCCAAAAATTCATGCAGCGTCGGACGATGGTCATACGCCGACATCCGCTTCCATATCCGCCCGGCAAACAACCGCATCAGCAGCAGGCCGAACGTTGTCGTGGCGACCGTCCAGAACAGCCACAGGCCAAAGGTCTGGGCAAGCTCAAAAAACGCCATTACGACCGTCGCCAATGACAGCGTTGTGGCGACGGTGCTTGCGGAGAACTCGGCGGAGTTTTCGACGCGCGCCTGCTTATTGAAGCCTAAAGGCAGCATGTCGGCGATGCCCTTTGTTCGCCTGCCGACCGACAGGCCGACGGCGATGTAAACAATAAATGCAAGCAGAAGTGCGCATATTACAATGATGCTCATTGCGTCCGGGCCTTATCTGTACCGCAGCTTAGTTCGATGTTGATCCTGTCTTTGAGACCCTGCGGAATATCGCCAAACCGCCCGGCTGCGACATCGACAAGCACGTGCAGTTCGGGACCGGGATAAAGCTCGACATGCCAACCCCGCTCCGACAGCGCCGAAAAGACCGCGATTTCTTCAAGAAGGTACTCACAGGATATTTCAATCGCCCTGTCTTCATCCACGGCCAGCGAACGATTGCGATCCTTCTGGCGTTCTACAAACGACACAGCGTCCCGGCCGACCGCTTTTCGGAACGCCTCATTCGATGCAAACAACTCATCCAGCGTTGTTCTGGAATGCCGGTATTCGGCAAACGCCAGGCAATCCCGCCAGCGTATCAGTTCGATCCTGTCGCCATCGGTCCCGGCGAAGATATCTCGTGTCTTTTCAATAAACTCGTCACCTGCGCCAACCGCCGCCGCCGCCGCGCGCTCGCTGTCAAGGCCGTTAAGGATAAGCTCGTTGTGTCGTCGAAGATAATCGCCCGTTACAATCAGGCAATGCTCGAATCGTTCGGTCGCCCACAGCAACAGGGCTTGCAGACTGCGACCTTCAAAAACAGGATTGTCCAGACTGATTCCCATGTAGCATCGCCTGTAAGAAAACAGTTTTTGCTCGGAAATCTCCGGCGTAACGGCTGCTATCCTGACAGGGGGCAGGTTCTGGTTATCCGAGTTTGAGTCCGACATCGTTGAGCAATTCCCTTATAGCAACAAGTTTTTCGCACGTTTCGTCGTAGGCAAGGCTTGTACCGTAAACATCGTCTTTGGCGGCGCCTGTCTCGGCATCGTCGATAAACGGCACCACGTAGCCGGTTGTCATGATGTACAGCCACAGGTTGTTCATGGCCATGTTTCCGTGCAGGAGTATCCGGTCTATTCGATCGCTCAAATCCTCTGCGAACCGCACGGCAAGTTTTCCGTCGATGACCTCGTCGAAGTTCCTGAGCAGTTGTTCGTATTTGGCCCGCTCATTTTCGAACCTGGCCCTGAGACGGCGGGCGATTTGCATTGGAATGGAATCGGTCTGCGTCGCCGGCGAGTCGCGATGAATCAGCACCATCTTTCGGAAGTTCTCCTGCCAGAGAAACGTATAATCGAACGTGTTCACCTCAAGTATGATCTCCGGCTTTCGCACAACTCCGATGATATACAGAATCCGGTTCTTGTGCATTGCTTCCCACCGTGCCAATTCCTCCGGCGTAACGCGAGGCGTTATGTTCTTCAGATTCTCAATAAGCTGGAGCACGGTGTCCAGGTAAAACGGGGCTACGCCCTGGAGGATGTTTCCGATCTTGTCATACAACCGACCCGAAATAGGGTGCTCATAGGTCGGCGTCATAAAATCGCTTATCTGCCCTGCCGTGAAGCCTGCCGGCTCGGTAGTCAGGAACGAGCACAGTTCCTTGTCGATGCCAAGCGCCACAATCCTGCGTGCTACCTCGGCGGGCTCGGCGGTATCGACTGTCGGCCACAAATCGTCGAACTTCTCCAGCAGTGCGTTCATTGCCGGATTAGCTTCGGTAAGCAACTCGGCTACCGCCCGCATCTCGCTGGTCGATTGCCTGGCGGAGTCCAGCAACTGAATCGCCACAAGCACCTGGCACAGCGGCACGAACTCAATCGTTTCGAACGTCTGCACGATTCGAATCGCGCGCGACGGCTGAAGCACCGCAGAACCGGCCTCGACCATGCGATAGTGCGAGGCCGCCAGCCCCAGAGAGGTGGCAATATCGGACGAAGAAATCCCGCCCATCTTGTCGCGAGTGCTCTGCAGAACCACGCCGAGAGCCTGTGCCAACGGATTTCGAAGTTTTGACGCCATGTCTCAAGTCCTGTTTTCCAGCTCTTATATGCGAAATTATACCCTTTATGCAAAAATGAGCAAACTAAATTGTCAATATTTTCGGCTTAATTCTGTTTTCAGGCCTTATATAAGCCGGAGTTCTGCAAAATTGCGGTTTGACATGTTTTTGGAAAAGAAAAATCGCGAAGGCTTTTTCTTTTCTCAGAGGCAAGTCGTGTCTGGGTAAGCTGTTATGCGATTACATAAGAAAATCGAAAAAATGATTTTCTTAAGTAATGTATGCCAAACCGCAATTTTGCAGAAGCCTTTATATAAGCCTTATCGGCACAAATGTTTAGGATAATTGACACGACAAAGCAAAAAAATATAAACAAAAATGAAAAAATTACTTGACTTTTGAGAACTGCTGGTGTATTGTTTACGTAGAATTTAATACAGTCGTTATAACCGCTATAGATGACATCAGCGATACAGAACTTTCAGCGGTTCAAGGCAAGGGCAACCTGGAAAGGAGCGAGAAATGTTGACGAGGCAAGTAGAGAAAACGCTGTTGGCGGTGCTTTTAACGGCAATGATTACCTTTGGGCCGTCGTTAGGCAAGGCCGCGCCGCGAAGGGGCAGGTCGTCGGGATTTTCCGCCAAGTCATCACCTGCCAGGATCGCCGCACGGAAACCGGCTTCAAAGTCGCGATCCGCCTCCCCGTCGAGGTCTGCTCCGTCGCGCGTATCGCGATCCGCCGCCCAGGCGCCGTCAAGGTCCGCAAGCAGGTCCGTAAGCAGAGCCGCGCCGAGACCTGCACCAAAATCTGCGTCAAGACCTGCACCAAAATCTGCGTCAAGACCGGCACGCAGGGTTTCACCCTCTCGACCGGTTTCGCGTCCAAAATCGACCAGGCCCGCTCCTGCTTCCAGCCCGGCGCCCAAGGTTTCAGCACCCCAAGCGACTGCGCCTCCGAAAACCAGCAGATCAGCGATTGCCTCCAGGCCGGCGCCCAAGATTGCAGCCCCTCGGCCGACTGCGCCTCGAAAAACCAGCATATCCACACCTGCGTCCATGTCAACGCCCAAGCGGCCGTCTTTTTCGCGACCCGTCAGACGCTCGGTTGAAGTTGCCAAACGCAGTGGGACAGGTTCATCGGTGGGTTCGTCGACTTCACAACG
>QNBS01000289.1 GCA_003644175.1 Planctomycetota bacterium
ACGTTCACCGCAACGTTCACCAGGTCTGTAAGCGGCCGGCAGACGCTCTGCCTGGTATTCAGGATAGCCAGACCGATGAAGAAGTATCCAGCCGGCAGCCCATTATGGTATGGGCGGGTCGATGACAAAAATACGACGATCTGGGCCCAATTCGGCAAGGCGAATCCTAACAAGGAAACTGCGGAAATAAATGTTCGCCGGACTGTTTTCTACCCGGATAAACCCGGCAGGAATTATATTACCGTTCGTGGTTTCACGCTGCGGGACGCCGCCCCGAACTGGGCACCGCCGACCGCCGAGCAGAAAGGATTGATCGGAACTCACTGGAGCAGAGGCTGGATTATTGAAAACAACATCATCTCGCACTCGATCAATACCGGCCTTACGCTGGGAAAATATGGCGATGAATTCGATAACCTGGCCTGGACCGCCGACGCTTACAACGGTTCCATAGAACGTGCGCTCAGTAACGGATGGAAAAAGGGCGGTGTCGGGCATCATATTGTAAGGAACAACAGCATCAGCTATTGCGAGCAGGCCGGCATCGTCGGCAGTATGGGCGCATCGTTTAGCCGGATTACCGGCAACCATATCTTCAAAATTCATGTCCAGGGCCGTTTTACCGGCGCCGAGATGGCGGGTATTAAATTTCACGCTCCGGTCGATGTGTTGGTCAAAGGCAACCGTATCCACGAGACCACGCTGGCGCTCTGGCTCGATTGGATGGCGCAGGGCACACGGGTCGCCGGCAACCTTTTCTACAATAACGGCCAGGATGTCTTCCTTGAAGTCAACCATGGGCCTTGTTTAGTTGACAATAACCTGTTTCTCTCGAACATGTTCCGTAATCGCTCCGAAGGCGGCGCCTTCGTCCATAACCTGTTTGCCGGACAGTTCAGCACGAAACTGGACCACAATCGCCGGACACCTTATTTCAAGCCGCACACAAACGAAAAAGCGGGACTTAGCAAAATTGACACCGGCGACGACCGTTTTTACAATAACATGTTTGTCGGGGACGGGCGCGGCGAACCTTCAGTGAAATCGACGGACCAACCTACGGTTACAGGAGTTGTCGGACGCGGGCTGTTTATTTACGACGACTGGCCTACACCGCTGCAAACGGGCGGCAATATCTATTACCACGGCGCACATCCCTACTCGAAAGAGCGGGATTTCACGAGCACGCAAACCGATCCGGCCATCAAGATAGAGGAGCTAGATGACGGCGTTTATCTCCACATCACTCTCGATCCCGTCGCAAAAGACCGGAAAACGAAACTCATCACCAGCGAACTGCTGGGCCTGGCGAAGGTTCCGCAAGCGCGCTTTGAGAATGCCGACGGCACTCCGATTACAATAGATACCGACTATTTTGGAAATAAACGAAACCCGGAAACACCGACAGCCGGACCGTTCGCCAATCCCGGCGCCGGGGCGCTCACGTTGAAAGTCTGGTAAACATGCATTATAGTTCAAAGCAGCGGTTTTTGAAGACGCTTACTCATCAGCCGGTCGATAAGGTGGTTGTGGATTTTGGCGCAACTCATGTGACCGGCATTGCCGCCGGCACGCTCTCAAAGCTCCGGCGGCAGCTTCTTGGCGACGACGATTACAAGGTCAAGGTCATCGAGCCTTATCAGATGCTCGGCGAGATCGACGACGAATTGCGTGATGTGCTTGGTATCGATGTTCTCGGGGTATTGGGTCCCAGGACAATGTTCGGGTTTGAAAATCGCAATTTTAAGCCCTTTACTATGTTCGACGGGACGGAGGTTCTTGTCCCTGGTGCGTTCAACGTAACCCCTACGCCGGACGGCGGATGGTATATTTATCCGGAGGGCGATACCTCGGTTGCACCGAGCGGACATATGCCGAAGGATGGTTTCTACTTCGATGCGATATGCCGGCAGGGTCCGATCGACGACGGCAATCTCAATGTCGAGGATAACCTTGCAGAGTTCGGCCCTTTGAGCGATGACGATATTCAGTTCTTTGCCGATTCGGCAAAAGATGCATCCGGTAAGGATCTCGGGGCGATACTCTCTGTCCCCGGGGCGGGATTCGGAGATATCGCCCTTGTGCCGGCGATGTGGATGAAGGAGACGCCGGGTATTCGTGATGTCGAGGAATGGTATATCTCGACGGCTGTTCGCAGAGATTATGTTTACAAGGTCTTCGAGAAACAGTGCGAGATCGCCCTTGCGAATCTGGACAGGCTCTTTAAGGCATTGGGCGACGATGTTGGGGCGGCATTTACTACGGGAACCGATTTCGGCACTCAAAATGGTTTGTTTATCTCGCCGCAGTCCTATCGTGATCTTTTCAAACCGTTCCATAAGGCGATCAACGACCACATCCACAAAAACTCCAACTGGAAGGTGTTCATTCATTCGTGCGGGAGTGTTGTCGAGCTTTTACCCGATCTTATCGAGGCCGGGTTTGATATTCTAAATCCCGTTCAGTGTTCGGCGGCCGGTATGGATCCGAAGATGCTCAAGAGTGAATTCGGCGATGATCTGGTGTTCTGGGGCGGCGGGGTCGATACGCAGAAGACCCTGCCTTTCGGTACGGCCGAGGAGGTTTATGACGAGGTGAGCGAGAGGATAAGCATATTTAACAATAATGGCGGATTTGTTTTCGACGCTATTCACAACATTCAGGCAAACGTGCCTGTCGAAAATGTTCTGGCGATGTTCAAGGCGATCAAGGACAGTTCAGGTTGATATAATAGAGGGATCGTAATATGCAGGACTTAGAAGTCGACGGATTACGCCAAAAGGGCAGTATTGGTTATCTTGTCATGGTTTCGCTGGCGGCGGCTATCGGCGGGTTGTTGTTCGGCTATGATACGGGAGTCATTAACGGGTCGCTGGATTTTGTCGTAAGCAGGTTCGAACTTTCGGCCAATATGAAGGGCTGGGCGGCGTCGAGCGCCTTGCTTGCGTGCATTCCGGGCGCCTTGTTTGCCGGCGCTTTGAGCGACAGACTTGGGCGTAAGAAGGTTCTGATCTTTGCGGCTGTGGCGTTTTTGATCTCGGCGATCGGCACCGCATTGCCGCGCAACATCACGGAGTTTATCATCTTTCGTGTGATCGGAGGTTTAGGCGTAGGAGCGGCATCGATGACGTCGCCGATGTATATCGCGGAAATTTCGCCTGCAAGGATACGCGGCAGGATGGTTTCTATCAACCAGTTCGCTATCATTACGGGGATGCTGGTGGTTTACTTTGTGAACTATTTTATCGGCGGCTTTCATGATGAGGCGTGGAATACGGAATTCGGCTGGCGATGGATGTTCGGGTCGGAGTCTTTGCCTGCGGCTGTTTTGCTCTTGCTGATGTTTTTTGTGCCCGAGACGCCCCGGTGGCTCGCCAAGCAGGGAAGACATTCAGAAGCGATCAAGATACTCGCACATGTCGACGGGGCGGACTACGCGAAGCGCGAAATAGCTGATATCGAGACGACGGTTTCGCATGAGAGCGGATCGCTGAAACAATTGTTCCACCCCGGGATGCGGGTTGTGCTGGTTATTGGCGTTGTGCTGGCGATACTGCAGCAGGTTACGGGGATTAACGTGTTCCTGTATTTCGGCAGTGAGATATTTAAGGATCTTGGCGGCGAGAAGATAGACGCCGCATTATTACAGCAGGTTGCAGTCGGCGCCGTCAACCTGATATTTACCATTATCGCGATC
>QNBS01000290.1 GCA_003644175.1 Planctomycetota bacterium
AATTTCTCCACCGCACGCATCAGCGAGATATTGCCCTCGCCGATCAGATCGGCAAACCCCTGGCGAGTCGTGGCGTGCTTACCGGCGATGCTTGCGACCAGCCGCAGGTTCGCCTCGATAATAACCTTCTTTGTTTGGTCGGCCCGGGCCAGATAATCCTCTATACGGCGAAGATCCCGGCTGTGGCAGTGCCCGCCTGCGACCTTATCGAGCAGCCGGCAGGCGCAGAACTTCAGGTAATTATACCGGCGGAAAAGCTCTGTCTCCTTTTCGCGAGTGAGCAGCCCTTTTTCAGTATTGCTCGTATCCGCCGAGCGCACCGCACCGGCGTCGGAGAGGATAAATTGCGGCGCGTCGTCCGATTGGAACTCCAGGCTGTCCACGTAAGTTATCCTGCGTCCAAGCAGTTCGGCGGCCCTTCGCTTCTTGACAATCCGGAAGATCGAGCTTCTGCTGCGGTCGAACTTCTTCATGAGTTCGGCAACGCTTACGCCCTGGCTGTACAGGCGGCAGATTTGCTTGATGTCTTTCGATCGCAGTCTCCCCGGCGACTTGCGAAATGTGCCCTGGCCTTTGGCGGTTTTATCGTGCGCCGCCAGCAGCGATCTTATCGTCTCGACGGCCCGGCCGGTCTCTTCGGCGATAAGCTTAATGATCGCGTACCGGCTCTTGTCGCCGGCCTGCGCCAGCACGACGGCCCGCTTGATAATCCGGTCTCTTTCATCGTCGCCCAGTGGCCTGAAACCGCTCGCCCGTTCGACAAGACGCTCATTCTCCCTGGCAAAGCGCTCAACCGCCGAGGCGACAAATCCCAGCCGCCTCTTGCCGTCGTCGAAGACAAACAGCCGGCCCTTGAGCCCTTTGGCGCGCCACCTGTGAATAGTCTTGATTGAAACATTAAACCGCCGGGCAAGCTGGCGAACGGTATACACTTTTTCCGTTCGGGTGGAGATGTCGGGCGCTGTCTGCCTGTTCACCGTGGCGATAAAGACGGTGAGCGCATCGATGAGATCACGGCCACGAATGATGTGCCCCGAATCCTCCGATCGCGGCCTGAAACCGGCGATCCTGAAGCAGACAAACTCGAAAGGGTATTCTGTGTCCGGCTCGACAATCTCCAGCAGCGACTGGGCACGCGAAAGTTCCTTCTCCTTCTGGGCAAGCGGTGCAAATCGCAGCCCCTCAAAGAATTGCCTCAACAGATCATTCTTTACCTGCCTCATAATGCTCACCCGCTATCATAAACCGACCCACCCCATTTCAGTTGACGCGGCGACTCTTTAGCCGGTTCTCTGAAATATCAAGTCCATTATTGCAGGTTTTGAGCAAAAAATCAAGGTCAAATAGAAAATTCTCACTTCACCACGTGTCCACAGTCCACAGTTATGATCGGTGGGGTAAATCCTACAGTAGTGATTTGGCGAGGTCGACGGCGCTGGCCGCGTCCGGGGCGTAACCGTCTGCGCCTATTTTGTCGGCGTAGCCCTGGGTTACGGGCGCTCCGCCGATCATGACTTTTGCCGAGCCCCCGGCGTCCTTGAACGCCTTGATCGTTTTTTCCATCGCCGGCATGGTCGTGGTCAAAAGGGCGCTTAGGCCCACTACCTGTATGTCGTTTTCCTTTGCCTTGGCGACAAAATCTTCGGCGGCCACATCGACGCCGGCATCGACAACGTCAAAGCCTGCGCCCTTGAGCATCATCATGACGAGATTTTTGCCGATATCGTGCAGATCGCCCTGGACCGTGCCGATAAGCGCCTTGCCCAGGGGTTCGACGCCGGCTTCGACCAGCTTAGGCTCGAGAATCTCCATCGCCATCTTCATCGCGCGTGCGGCAATGAGGACCTCCGGAATATAGACTTCGTTGGCCTTAAATCTTACACCGATGACATTCATCCCGGCAATGAGCCCTTCTTCCAGGATCGTGCCAGGGGCCGTCCCTTCGTCAATCGCCGCCTGTGTGATTTCGACGGCGGTTTTCTGGTCCCCCTTGATGATCGCGTCACTTAGCGCATTCATATCTGCCATGCTCAACACCTCACATATTGTCTTCCAGTTCCATTTCAAGTCCAGGTCAACGGCAACTTGTACACCAAAATCCGCGGCAAATCAAGCATTTTAAGCCGAAAAATCTTTTTTAGCAGGCTGCCGGCCAAAAAACGGGTTTTTGCGGTTTTTTTGCCATTCAGTCCATATTATATGTCTTGATCAACAGTAAGCCTGTGGCGGATATCCTGCCTGATAAAGCGGTACAGTGTGTCCTATAATGGATTATTCCGCTTACGTCACCGGCACACCCCGACAAGAAAATCCCCCGAAAATGCAGTATTAGAGACCAACTGCATCCAATCGCCATTTTTATCGTTTTTTTTTTTTATTTTGAACTTAAGTCCCCGAAAATTCCTCCCGACAGGCCTAATAGTAATAGGTGTTTTTCCCTGTAGCGGAACCGGGTTTTTGCCCAATTCACGGGTATTTACTCGAATTGTGATGGAAGTTTTTAGTCGTTATCGGATGTTGCCGCTGCCATTGTGAAAACCATGTAAGGCCCTGTCAGGCTTGGAAGTTCCCTGCAGCAGGTATCACTGATGACGCTGTCGTTTAGTTAACTTACGTGTCATGTTAAGGTTGAAGGAGGAATTGTTATGACTGAGGCAACCGCTCAAATTGAGCAGGTAAACAAGGCGGTCCGGAACAGGGAGGGCAAGTATCTCACGTTTGCCCTGGGGCCCGAAGAGTACGGTCTGGAGATACTCAAGGTCCGTGAGATTATCGGTTATATGGACATAACTGCCGTACCGCAGACGCCGGAATATGTAAAAGGTGTAATCAATCTGCGCGGCCAGGTTATTCCCGTAATCGACCTGCGGGCCAGGTTTGGTATGGCAACGACCGATGTCACCGAGGAGACCTGCATCATTGTTGTGGAGATAACCGACGGCAACCGCACGTCCAGCACCGGCATCGTGGTGGATCACGTGCAGGAAGTGCTGGATGTCGCAGGCGCCGACATCGAGGATACGCCGCAGTTCGGGTCAACTGTCGAAACCGATTTCATCCTTGGGATGGGCAAGATCGGAGATTCCGTCAAGATACTGCTGGACATCGATAAGGTTCTCACAAATGAGTACATGGCCTTTGTCCGGCAGACAGGCCAGGCCCAGACGGATGAAGACGCGCAGACGCAGTGCGAGCAGACACAGCAGCAGGAAGCTCAGTGTGAATCCGAACCGGCGCCGCAGGAGGAGCCTGAGGCCCAACCGACAGAACAGGCTGCGGAAGGACAGCCTCAGTAGGCTGGGACAAAGGAAATCCGACGATGGCGTTTACCTACTTTTTCAGAGACATGCAGACCTTGAAGCTGATCAGCAGCGTTGTAGTGCCTGTGCTGAGAGGCCAAAGATACATCAATGTCTGGGACGCCGGCTGCGCCCACGGCCCCGAGCCGTACTCGGTGGCGATGATGCTGCGGGAGAATATGACCTACATGCTCTTTCGTAACGTGCGAATCTACGCCACGGACATAGACACCTGCGATCAGTTCGGCAAGACAATAACCGACGGCGTTTATCCCGACAACGAGCTCAGGCGAAGCCCTGCGAACCTGCGGGAAAAATACTTTGTCAGGGCTGATCGGCCGAACTGCTGCCGGATTATTGATGAAATCAGGTCGCGTGTTTCCTTTGTAAAA
>QNBS01000291.1 GCA_003644175.1 Planctomycetota bacterium
ATGTAAGCATCGTCGACCCTGAGACGTTGGCGGAAATCGAGACAATCACCGAAAGGGCGATTATCGCTGTCGCCGCCAGGGTCAAAACAACGCGACTAATCGACAATATAATTGTAGACTTGAACAAACAATAAGAGCCGGTATAATAAGGCCGCCGATGTCATCGGCGCGAAAGCGGGGATACAGAATGAAAAATAGCAATCTGTTTTGAAGAAAGAATTGATCCGGTGTTGATAAAAGCGTTAAAAGGCAAAATACATCGTGCTACAGTAACCGCAACCAAAGTCGATTATCCGGGCAGCGTCGGGATCGATACCGACTTGCTGGAGGCAGCCGGTATTTTGCCGTACGAAGCGGTCCTGATAGCCAACGTCACCAACGGCTCGCGGGTGGAAACGTATGTCGTCCCTGCGCCGGCGGGTTCGGGCGATATCGAAATTTTAGGCGCCGCGGCAAAAATGTTCAGCCCCGGCGACATTGTCATTTTCATGAACTTTGCCTGGTGCACGCCGGAGGAGGCGGCAAAACTCAAGCCGAAAGTTGTGATCCCGGACGAACACAACAGTATAAAACGGATTTTATGAGATAACCTATGTTTCCCGAACTCTTTGAACTGCCCGTCATCCATGTCACGGTAAAAAGCTACGGCCTGATGATGGTGATTGGGTTCCTCCTGGCCGTTGGCCTGATGCGGCACATCAGCCGCCGCGCCGGTGAGAACCCCGATCACGTTACCAATGTCGCTCTTTATGCGCTCATTGCAGGCGTAATTGGCGCAAGGATATTCTTTGTCGTGGACAATTATGCAAACTTCAAAGGCGATTTGTGGAGTGTCTTTGCCGTCTGGCAGGGGGGGTTGGTCTTCCTCGGAGGCGTACTGCTTGGCGTCGTGGTCATTTTTGTGTATCTGCTCCGGAACAAACTCCCGCTGAGATGTTATTTTGACATTCTGGCGATAGGTCTGATGTTGGGCCTGGCCTTCGGCAGAATAGGCTGTTTCCTCAATGGCTGCTGTTTCGGCCGGCCCACACATTTATTCTGCGCCGTGACATTTCCATACGGCAGTCCCGCCTACCTGTCACAAGTAAAGCCGGACCCGGGCCGCAATCGTGCCGAGCCGCGTCTTGACCTGCCCGCCGAGTATTTTGGCTACTTCAATGACGCCGCCGGCGGCACGTGGTACAGCGTCTCCGAGGCCGACAAATACAGGGCGTATCTCAAGCCAAAAGAACTGCTCACCGACGCCCAGGAACTTGCCGTAAAGACGAAATACCGCGCCGTCCCAATCCACCCCACGCAACTGTATTCTTCTGCTGACGCGATTGTCCTGTGTCTGATCCTTTACGCGTTCTGGCGCAAATTTGGAAACCGCCGGCCCGGCTCCACACTCGGGCTGATGTTTATGCTCTACGGCCTCATGCGTTTCCTGCTCGAATCGATTCGCGAGGACAACCCCTTCAGAAACGACTGGTGGTCGCTCAACGACGGCTGGACGATATCGCAAAATCTCGGCATATATCTGGCCGCCACCGGCCTCATCATCTTCATCACCTCCCTAAGAGCAAAGCCCGTAAAACCAAAGCCCGTGTGAAAATCGGCGATGGGTGGCAGTAATAATTCCAGTTAAAAAACGCCGATATTTTGATAGCCTGACTAAACCATAAGCTTTCTGGATTCCCGCTTTCGCGGGAATGACAAATGTTGTTTCCGCAACAGGAACTAATTAACTGAATTTGATATAAGTTGGGGGTTACCCCACCACAATCACTCAATGACCGACCACGTCTTGGAGCGTGTCAACTAATGCATCCATCTGTTCTTGCGTATGGCGGCTTTGTACGGATATTCTCAGTCTTGCCGAACCCGCCGGCACGGTTGGCGGGCGGATCGCCGGCAGAAGGAAGCCCTTTTCATACAACGCTTCCGACGCCGCCAGCGCGTCCTTTGAAGAGCCGATGACGACCGGGATAATGTGAGAACAACTGTTTGCGATATCCAGTCCGCTGTCTGCAAGCCGGTTTCGCAGGTATGCCGCATTGTCGGCGAGCATCCGTCTCCGCTGCGGCTCAGACCGGATGATGTCAAGGGCGGCCATGACCGCGGCACAGTTGACCGGCGCCGGCGCTGTCGTGTAGATGAAGGCCCTTGCCCTGTTGATCAGGTAGTCGGCAACGGTCCGGCCTGCGGCGACCATCGCGCCTGCCGCTCCAAAGGCCTTGCCCAAAGGCGCAATCATGATATCGACCTGCGCCGGCAGACCCCGCTCTTCGGCAAACCCTGCACCGGTCGGACCCATACAGCCTGCCGAATGTGCCTCGTCGACGATCAAAATAGCGCCGTATGCGTTCTTCAACTCAACCAACAACTCAAGGTCCGCCGTATCGCCGTCCATTGAAAAAACGCTCTCGGTAACGATGAACCTGCGCCGGTAATCGCCGCCGGCCAGGAGTTTCCGGAGCCTGTCCGGATTGTCTCTCCGCCATGTCCGAAACGTCGCCTCACCCGCCTTCGCCGCATCGATGATAGAGGCATGGTCGGCCTTGTCCATCAGAACAAGATCGCCTTTTTGCGGGATGGTGCGCAGCACCGCCTCATTGGCCATCCAGCCGGAAGGAAACATGACAGACGCCTCTTTTCCGGCAAACGCCGCGAAACGCTCCTCGAGTTCGACGTGCGGATCCATCGTGCCGCAGATCAGGCGGGACGCCGACGCCCCGTACCCCCACCGGCGCGCCGCCTGCGACACGGCCTGTATCACATGCGGATCGGATGCGATATTGAGATAGTTATTGCTGCAAAAGTTCACCCTGGCCCGACTGTCGCCGTCGACCATTACCGTCGGGCCCGCCGCCGAGCGAATGCATCGCAGCGTTCGCAGCAAATCGGCCGCCTTCAGGGCGTCTAATTGGTCCTGTAAGAAAGCAAATTTTTCCATTTATCGAATTTCCCATTGAACTGTAAGCGGTTCTGCCGATATTATATAGGTTGCAGACGATTGTGTTGAGCGAATAATGGGTTCATCTTATGGGAATATACGATAGGGATTACATACATAGTGATTACCGGGGCCCCGGCACACCACAAATGCGCCTGATGCTGCCCCGCATGACCCCCGCTGTCAAATGGCTGCTGATTATCAACATTGCCGTGTTTGTTCCCGCTTACTTGATTCCGGCACTGGATAACTTTCTTACCGTATGGTTTTCGGTCTATCCCTCCACACTGTTAAGAGCGCTACAGCCATGGCGACTAATCAGTTATCAATTCCTCCACGCCGGCGTTATGCACGTCCTCTTCAACATGCTTATCCTCTACTTCTTCGGTCCTTTGCTGGAGAGACTCTGGGGTACGCGCAGATTCGCCGTTTTCTATCTTGTCTGCGGGGCAATGGGCGGGCTGGTGTATCCGCTGCTGGTCTTGAGCAATGTCCTGCGGCCGCTGCCGCTGATAGGCGCATCCGGGGCCATCTTCGGCATGCTCGCCGCCGGTGCGGTCCTCTTTCCGGGGCTTCGCGTCTTTTTCATGGGCATTTTTCCTATGAGTCTCAGGACGCTGGCAATCTTGCTGGCGGTTTTGAGTCTTCTCAAGTTTGCCGGCGATCACAATAGAGGCGGCGAAGCTGCTCATCTTGCCGGAATGGCCGCGGGCATCGCCTACGTTCTCGGGC
>QNBS01000292.1 GCA_003644175.1 Planctomycetota bacterium
CCGATGGTCTTGTCAACACGCACGGTAATCTCTGTTGCCATCTCCGCCTCCCCTCAATCATCCCCCAAGCGCTCAACCCACAGCAGCACAAGCAGGACCGCGAGGGCGTTCAGCAGTATGATCGCGATTAGATTCCAGAGCATTTGGCATTTCCTGTTTTGCGTCGTCGTTTTGTTGTTCATTTTTACTTTAATAATTTTTCCAATTCGGGGCATCTGTATATTAGCTATCTTAATCCAGTGATTTATAGTATTCCAACATCTCAGAAGTCCTGAATTCTGGGTATTCGTATATTAAGCAACTTACATCAAAGTAATCAGGGTTCAGGGATTTATAATATTCCAACATTTCCCGAGTCCTGAATTCTGGACAGCCTTGCATTACGTAACGTGTCTCAGTATAATCCGGGCTTAATGATTTGAAGTACTCCAACATTTCTGCGGTCCTGAACTCAGGACAATCGCACAGCAATCGACGCACACCTTCACAATCAGGGTTTAATGATTTGTAATACTCCAATATTTTTGAAGTCCTGAATTCAGGGCGCTTGCGCATTAGCCAGTTCTCATCACAATAATAGAAAGTTAATGACTTGTTTTGTATCAAATCCGACACCAAATATTCTCCGGTGCCGACATTTTCACTAAACCGTTTGATAGCCGGTTTGCAGGCACCGATTTTTTTAAGAAATTCAGCGCTTATTTTAAGATCTTTCATTTTAGGCTCCAGGGTATTTTGACCCCATCGTTTCAATTGGAAATTCGTTCCATTCGCGACCATCAAGCAGCCGACCGGCCAGTTTTTTGCCGACGCCCCACGGCTTGTTGTAATCGCCGTGGCCTGCAAGATTGTGATGCACATCAATGGCATTGTAAGTGACTTCCGGCATCTGGTCCGGGTAGCAATACTGGCCCCACTGTTTGAAAAAGAACGGCACCCCCGCATCGACGCATTGGTCCCGCAACGACCGCGCCCAATCGGGATGCATCGGGCGAGCGCCGGGACCGGCTTCACCGCCGCAGATGACCCAGTCGATTCCAGGACGAATGAGTATTGGCTTGTTTTCTATGTCAGGATACATAGTGCGAAAATAATCGTAGGTCGGTCTATAGTCGTATTCCGAGAAGTAAATATCTAAATCCATCGGCCCGAGCAGCGGCTCACAAGACACGAACCGCACCGCTGCCGGGATCTGCAACAGGATCGGGATTCGCTCTTCGGCCCGCTGCTGATTTTCGACGCTGACGCCGAGCCACCAGTTAGACGGCATTGGCTCCCCGCCGCAAAAAAAAGCCATCGCTTTAAGCATAATTTCGGGTCGCTTAGTAAGGAATAGATATTTGTGTTGTGGGGCTTCTTTCGCTGCCCCAAACACCATGCACCCATGATCGATAGAAACCCTCTCGTGGAACAAGTCCCCCATTGAACAAACGAAAATCATCCTGGGCTTTTTCCACCTTTCCGGCTGACCCAACCGTTCTGGATGAAATGTCACCCGAAACGGATCATCCGCCGGATAACCGTAGCGCCCCCGCAGCCGGGTTGCCATGCGCCGGGCATAGCAGTTGGCGCACCCCTCGCTGATCGGGTCACAACCTGTAATTGGGTTCCAGGTTTCTTCGGCCCATTCTATTTTGGTTGACATCGTCCCCCCCCTTTTTTTAGGTTCCAGGGCATCGCTGTTTTTCTTTCAAGTATTTTTTCATCTCGCTTTTGAAGATTCTTAGGCCGTTGATGGCTTGGTTAAGGGTGAGAGTCCCCCCTGATAGCATGATACACCCGCATTCAAAACCGGCAACGCCTTCGAAAAAATATTTGCAACAACAGCAAGGTCCGCCAAACGGACAATCTTTCTCGGGGAAAGGACAAATAGGCTCGTCGTAGATTTTTTCCCATTGAGGACTTCGAAGCATTACTATGAGTTTGTCACAATTTCTTATCTTGTGATCTAAAGCCTCTTCTATTTTATCGTTTTTTTTAGCATATTCCCTAATAATTTCCCTCGCCCGTTGACGCATGGTGGTCTTCATTGTTCCTTCCTTACTGCCTTAATGCGCTTGAACAGATAGACTATTCGTTCAGCCTCGGCTTGCACAATTCTCCAGAACTCTTGCGGTGTTGCAACGTACACATCAAGGCGCAATTCACAGTAATCATCATTAATTACTTTTTTGATTTTTTCGCTACTGATAAACGAAGCAATCTTCTCTCGTATATGGTCCAACGCTATTGCTTCGACCAGGTTGGGGTTATGATCATATTCATCGCGCGATACACAATAAGCCAAATGTACGCAGATGTCCCCCGGATTCTTTTGTTCGGATGTGCTCATTCTTTTTTCTCCATCGCCGCCTTGAGCGCAGCCTGATAGTCGGCCTCAGCCTTGCTTTTTGTGTTAGCAAATTCGGCATCTGCATCGTCCCATTGGTCTGTAAGCGTTGAAATAGATGGTAGCTCGAACCAAGACGCTATTGCGTTGCATTCATCTCGCCATGCCGCAGCTTCCGATAGTTTGCGCATCTTGGCTTCGGCTCGCTCAGCGCGAGTTTTAAGTTCTTCAATTTCCTGCAAAGGCCGTTTCTTCGTTGCCCCTTCTCCACAAATGGCATATAGATTTTCCGCTATCAGCGGAATGCCACAGCACCCTTCATACCTACACCACCAAACGCACTCCTCCTTGATACATTCAATATAATAAACATCCCAACTTGTTCCATAACTTATCGGCTTGCTCATTATTGGACATTTCTGCCACATTAGTCTTCCTCCAATGCCGCCTTGAGCGCGGCCTGATAGCTTGAGTCCTTTAAGGCAAGATATTTTTCTTCCATAAGCTGCTCGAATAGTTCCACCACCTTAAGCGCGTCTTGATACGCATCATATGCCTCATTGTATGCGTCATGCGCAGCGTTGGCCTGTTCCTCGCTTGCTTCGCCGGACATCCATTTGACTACAGTTTCGTTGCAATCATCTTCTATTTTGTCTTTGTGGATTGCAGCTTCTGCCAGATCCCTCAACCTGGCCTCGGCCCGCTCGGCGCGAGTCTTGAGCTCTTCACACTCGGAAGCCAGTGCATCGGCCACCACCGCAAGGCGATCGGCGCGTTGCTCTATGGCATCAATCTCTGCATGCCGTTTGTCGAGAAAGGCCGCATTGCCGTCCAGAATTTCTATGATTTCTGCCTCAGTGAGGTGGCCCTCTTCACGCAGCTTTTCGTTTTCGGCCTCAAGCTCCTTGATCCTGGCCTTAATCGCCTCTTCGTCTGTCATGATTCGCTCCATCAGCATGCTTTCCTATTCATCAAGCCACCCAAGATAATCAAGCGTGGCGATAATATGTTTTTGCATATTTTCAGGAACATGGTATCTTTCGAACGCCTTGGGTAAAGAATCTTTGAAGGAAAGATTTGGGCTTCTTCTACTTGCCGCCTTCCAGTCCGCCAGCATTTCCAGGATATCCAACAAATTCATGTCAGCGAACCCACCTTCATGAAAGCCGGTATGATGCCTGTTGTTACAATAGTGGTGATCAATGGCGGGCTTGATTGTATCAACACATTCTTGATATTCGGGACTGCCGTAATTGGCCTTTTTGAATTTTGGCCTTGTTTTTACAAAAGCATCAAACTCGAATTCCTCCAGTTTTGATCTATCGTGTTTA
>QNBS01000293.1 GCA_003644175.1 Planctomycetota bacterium
CTCAAACAATTACAAGGCCCAATTTTAACTTTTTTTTCAAACCTGCCGCCGGGCCTCGAGTACATTCGTCCAGTTCACTTGGGGCCCTGAACCGTCAGGCCCGGCGGCAACAAACGCGCGCAATGTGGGGCGATCACGATCATTTCAAACGACGATTATGCTGATGCGGCAGGCAAAAAAAGAAAGATATATGGGATACTGCCACATCATGCACCATCGAGGCCCACCAGAGCGCCCGCAGAGAACATGAGAGCAGCACCCCACATATCTTTTACGATATGAAAGGGGCGCCGTTCCACTCATGACGCTTCTCTGCTTGAAACTGGTGGTTTCGATGGAAACGTCCAAGTCGTAAAACGACTAATCAAATTTTAATTGTATGTCTATATATTACCGCCGCAGCTATTGACCTGTCAAGAAAAAAATACAAAAAAATTGCGAATCATGCCCTTTGAGGCCCGCAAAGCCTTTCCAGAGCATGCCAACAAGGATTTCCCGGTCTTTTTCAAAAAATTCTCTCACGGCTGCTGCATATCCCGCTCAATTCTATATGTGAATTCAGTTTTCGTGTTGCTTGTCGCCCGGGTGCCGGTATAATGTCCCGCAGGTTTGATAAAGATATTGTCAGGAGGACAAGATGGCCATTTTGGTCGGGATCGATGAAGCCGGTTACGGACCCCTGTTGGGGCCGCTGGTGGTGTCATCGACGGCGTTTTCCATTTCCGACGACCTGTTAGGGGCCGACCACTGGCATCTCCTGTCCCGTGCGGTCGCCCGCAGGAAGAAGAACCTTGCGGGGCGACTCCTGATTACCGACAGTAAGAAGGCTTACAGCAGATCAAGCGGCATAACTCACCTTCGCCGAACCGTCCTTGCGAGTCTGCTCGCATTAGATCGGTGCAGCCGGCCGCCGCGTTGCGTCTGCGAACTGCTTGACGCCCTTATGTGCCCGTCCGCCGAGCGGCTGGCCGAGTATGAATGGTATAACGCCTTGTCCGACAAAGGCTTAGGCGATGATGGCGGCGCCGTTGGAATCGCTTCGGCGGTTCTTGGCAACAGCCTGTCGGCGAATAATATGAAGCTGGTGAACATGACGTGCCGCTGTCTGGACGTGGGCTACTACAACCGGATGGTTTCGGCGGTTAGAAATAAGGCGACGGTGCTTTTCACCGCCGTTTCGGACCTCATAAATGATGCTTACCAAAGCACTTACGACTCTCAGTCCGACGGCGTCCTGCAGATTATCGTGGACCGCCAGGGCGGCAGAATCGACTACACCCGGCCGCTTAGACGGATGTTTTCTGCGCTGGACCTGAAGGTTATAAGGCAGGATAACTCCCTGTGCAGCTACGAGTTAACGGGCAAAGGCAGAACGATGCGGCTGCATTTCGTCGTAAAGGCCGACGAAAAATACCTGCCCGTCGCCCTTGCCTCAATGACCGGCAAATACGTTCGCGAAATCCTCGTCGATGCCATAAACCGTTATTTCATAAGCCATTGTGCTGACTTGAAGCCAACGGCAGGCTACTGGCAGGACGGCCAACGCTTCATAAAAGACCTCCAGAGGCGCCTGCCGCACGTAAAATACGATCCCGCAAAACTCATCCGACAGCGATAATTTCGTGCAAGAAAGAGGATGCTATGCCAAAACAAAGATAAACGCAAATCCTGGCCTGTGAGAAGTCTGGAATTATAATGCGGGCTCTCGCTGAGTGGCAGTTTACCTTCCATGAGGTGCTCCTTGTCAATGATCAAAGGCTCCCTCAACAGAGATTTCATGCCGCCTCAAGCGACGGGTCAGGGTTTCCCGGAAAAAAGATGGCGGAAATTACCCACAGATAAAAAAAAGCTTGCAATTACAGGCAATAGGGCTGAAACTGCAGATTTGAACAGATATCTGGTGCGTTCTTCGGCATTGAAAATGCAGCCGACGGGGACGGAGTCCATCTATTTCAAATCTCACGCAGAAAGGTAGAAAGAGTATGACAAATACAGGAAATGGCAGTGCAAATAAGCAATCGGCGGGAAATGAAGTTCAGGAAGACGCCCATGTCTATGAGGATGAGATAAATCTCATGGACTATTTTCTTGTCCTCTGGAAACATAAGTGGTTCATTCTGGTTTGTTCGGTATTACCTGCCCTGATAGTCGGGGTTTGTATCTACCTGTCGCCAAGAAGTTATGTGGTTACGTACACCTACGATGTAAAAGATGATGCAAGAGGTGATGTAAGAGGTGATGTAAGAGGTGATATAAGAGATGATGTAAGTAGTTGGAACCTTAATGAGAAAAACTTTAATGTGCTGCAAAGCAGGTTTTATAGCGAAGATAATTTAAACAGAATAATTGACAATTTACAAACAAACAAACTTGATGAATATGCAGAGCACGTACGCAATTTTAAGGCCGATGTGTCCAGGAAATTTGTCGAATTTGAAGTGTCGCCCCCCTTTATAGATCTTTCCAGGTTGAAAGTGGCTGACCCTGACCAGTTGGAGAAGCTTAGGGACATGAAGGCATTTTTGCTGAAAATTACGATAATGGGAAAACCTCTTGAGGATATTGGTAAAATAGCTTTGGTAATAAGGGATAATTTTGAAAAAGTGGCGCCTTTGTATATGATCCAGGAGCAGTTATCAACAGACATAAGGGGATATAATAGTAAGCTGGCGAACATTGAAAGCTCCAGGTTTGGTTTAGAGCTTGATTTGAAGAATAATACTGAGATATTGGCTGGACTAAAAAAGGTCGATGTTACAAATTTGGACGAAAAAGGAGGGGAGGTTGTGCTTCAGTTTGATGTTGGCAGGCAAAGCCAGTATCTTCCATTATCCTATCAGGTACAGGCTGTAGAATCGAAAATCGTGGAAGTGCAGGGGCAAATAAACGCTAATACAGCGAACTACACGTATTATGAAGCTTTGTCGGGCTTGAGTTCGCAGATGGTCGCCGAGCTAAACGATAAACTGTCTTCCAGTGAGAATTATACGATAGAACTATTTAAGTCATTTCTGGCGGACCTGATCGGTGAAATTAAAGAACAGGAATTGAAGGATTATTTAGCATCGTATATTAAGAAAATCGAAAACAGGATTTCTGTAAGTGTTCCAGTTTCGAAAACCCCAAAAATATCTTCGATTGCCAAAGGTACTGTCAAGAAGACAGGTGTCGCTTTTGCCGCATTTCTTATGCTCTCGGTTTTCGCAGCTTTCCTTCGAGAAGGTGTTTGTCGCAGGCATGCCGAAGGGGCAATTAGGCAAGAGTCTTACTCAAAGTAAAACAACATGAATGATTCCAGAACTGTGATAATCGGACTTGACGGCGTTCCCTTCGAGATGGTCCGGACATTATGCGAAATGGATGTAATGCCGTGTACTCGTGAGTTGATTAAGCATGGTGTATTCAAGACAATGTGTTCGTCCATACCGGAGGTTTCTTCCGTGGCCTGGTCCTCGATGATTACCGGCAAGAATCCCGGAGAGCACGGCATTTTCGGTTTCATGGATTTGTTTGAGAATTCCTATAAAATGAGGTTTCCTGACTTCAGGGATTTAAAATCGCGTCCCTTCTGGGACGAGTGGGGCGGCAAATCGGTCATAATAAACGTTCCTTCCACCTATCCGGTTCGTGAGATGAGC
>QNBS01000294.1 GCA_003644175.1 Planctomycetota bacterium
CGGCCGTAGGTGGGCTTTAGCCCCACCACGCCGCAGAACCCCGCCGGCTGGCGAATCGCGCCGCCCGTATCCGAGCCCAGCGCCCCGAAGCAGAGCCTGGCGGCGACCGCCGCCGCCGAACCGCCGCTGCTTCCGCCCGGCACACGCGTCGCATCCCATGGATTGACCGTCTGCCCGAGGCCTGAATTTTCGGTGCTCGAGCCCATCGCAAACTCATCCATATTGGCCTTGCCCACGATCACCGCATCGGCGGCCTCCAGTCGCTCGACGACATGCGCATCGTACGGAGACCGGAAATGCTCTAATATCTTCGAAGCGCACGTCGTAGCCCCTGCCCGCATGCACATGTTGTCCTTGACCGCAACGGGAACGCCTGCAAGGGCGCCTAACTGTTCACCGGCGGCCACACGGCGGTCCACATCGGCGGCGACAGAGAGGGCATAATCCTTCAGCGTGCTGATGTAGGCCCCGACCGTCGGATCGATGAGATCGATTCTCTCAAAAAGCGACCTTACGACATCAGCGCTTTTGATTTGGCTGCCGACGATCTTGTCTCGCAACTGTATTGCAGTGAGATTTTCCATCGCTGCATGCGTCCTGTCTGCGTCATCTACTGTTTACTGTGTTTGAGGAACCACTCGTAAAATTCGGGATTATTATATGTTTCCGTCCATGAATCGTGGCCCGCCTGGGGGTACACGGTCAGCTTTGCATCGCCTCCGGCTTTTTTGACGGCGATTACCATGTCTTCGCTTTTTTTCAGGGGAACAGTGTTGTCTTTTCCGCCGTGGAAGGCCCAGATGGGCGTATTCTTGAGCTTGCGAGCAAAGAAAGGCTCGCCGCCGCCGCAGATCGGGGCAATGGCGGCAAATCGCTCAGGATGGTCACACCCTAAGGACCACGAGCCGTATCCGCCCATGCTAAGACCAGTCAGGTAGATTCTGCTCTCGTCAACCTTCAGTATCAGGGGCCATTCGGAATCGCTCTTGTCGTAGTCGGCGGGCAGATAAAGCAGATACTTCATCGTCATCGTTTGGCTGATCGTCTTATCAAAAAGCTGATCGTGTTGTCCCGGTGCAAGCGACTGATTCGCCATCTTCTTTTCCTCCATCTCGCCGCAGCCCGTCAACGCAGAGACGGCAAGCACCAAAGAAACCGTGCAAACAACTTTCATAATCTTACTCCCTTTACCACCGTGTGATCCGCGTATGAGGGACATTATGCGAGCGCACGGCTATCTGTTTTTTCGAGTTTTAAGATTTCGTGTTTCAGAACCGACTGGAATAGCGATTCATTCTTTGTCTCCGCCAATCTCTTGTTGATAACTTCAATTGCTTGTTCAGATTCATCTATACCTATCCAGTCCCTTCCTAACTCATTTGCTGATATAATAGTCGTCCCTGAACCTGCGAAGCAGTCCATCACCAGATCTCCTTCGTCTGATGACGCGCACACAATCATATCTAACATATCCTTATTCTTCTGGGTCGGATATGTGGGATACTGCGGGTCTTTGTACTCCCAAATATCCTGTACCTTTTTCCCTTTTTTGATTTTCTCTTCTGCGTAGATTATTTTTCTGGGCACACCCTTTGACGACCATTCAACTAAGCCCTGTTTTTCCAACTCTTCTAATTTGTCAGGAGCGCATCGCCAATGCCTTCCCTTTGGAGGCATCATGCCTCTCCATGGTTGCCCAGTGGGTCCATTTTTTGTTTCGCCCGGGGCATGTAGAGGTATCGTGGTGTACCTTCTTCCTTTGGCATCGATTTTCGCACACAATCTCTTGATGTCTTCCTCCGTTACCGGAGCCCTTGGTTCGTTCCACGTATAGTTCTTTGTTTTTGTATAGAATAGGACTAAATCCCTAATATTCCCATAAGCCTTACGATTAAAGTTCTTTGGGTTACATTTGATTCTTGTTATATCGTTTCTGAAGTTGACCGCCCCAAAAACTTCATCCATCATAATTTTTACGTAATGACCAATCTTATAATCTATATGCAAATAGATCGACGCCCTGTTTGACATTAGTTCTCTCAGCAAGACAACTCTTTCTCGCAAGAACTCAATGAAATCGCTTCCCTGTAATATATCTTCGTAGGCTGTTTCGTCTTTATGGCTTGAACTTACCGTGCTTGTTCTATCGGCACCAATCCTAAAGGTGTTATTTGTTGCGAACGGAGGGTCTATGTATACTAAATCCACCTTACCCGCATAATTGAAATCATCCAATAAACTCCTCATTACTTCGTAATTATTCCCAACTATCAACTTCTTGTCGGAAATAACTTCATTGGCTTTCACAAGATGGGTATTGATTTTCTTGCTTAGTATTTCTTCTTCCGTCTTCTTGTTTTCGTATTCTAAGAACATGATTCTCTACACCTGATATAAAAAGTCACGTAACACTAGCGCGCTCATAATATTTAACTCCTCCTCATGCTCAAACAAGAACCTATGCATTTTGTTGCGGCCCTTAATGTACAAGACGCCATCAAGAATAGCTAATCGAATAGCTTTTACGTCTCGCAGACGCACTATGCTTATCGCATCATTGAACTGTGCATTCTGATGTCCACCAAAATCCGTCAGGAATTTCGCCTCCCCAATCAAATATTTCCCATTCATCCTGCACACCAGATCAAGACCTTTATCGTGATTGTAATTGACATGCTCCCTTGCAAAAGCCATCAACTCTGCATCGCCACCATCCAAAATAGCATTTTCATCACTTTCCAGAAAGTCCTTTGTGCTCAGTCGCTTGAGACCTAATGCCCCCCCATTCACCCATCTCCTGAACATCGGCCCAATCTGTCTGTTAGTCTCCTTTGGCTCGCCGCATCTCTTATATATTTCATCCAATCCCATTTCATACAATCTTCCACACAACCTATTGATTGTTTGCGGGTTTCGCTCAATAGCTGTTCGGTCCCTTTTTAAATATGCAACATAAGAGTCTTTTATTGGGAACAGATCGAAATATAGGAGATTTTGGATCATTTCCCTATTTCGTTTTCTTTTGAAAGACGTTTCGACCTTCTCCCACATCCTTTCGTTTATGTCCCGTATCCCTTCGGGGATTGTAGGATAGACCCTAAACAATTCATCTAAGTAGTTCCTTTGATTCGCAAAATCGATGCTCAGTTTCGTCCAGTAGTTCATTTTGTTCGACGCTCCAAAATAAACGCAGTCTATGCTCCGGAATTGTCGTCAAGTATTTTCGGCACCTTGAAATACTCCTCGTGGCGCTGGGGCGCATTGGACAAAGCCGCTTCCGTATCCAGCGAAGGTCTGATCTCGTCGGCTCGGAAGACGTTGCCGACGGGCAGGCAATGAGCCAGGGGTTCGACAGAGTCAACGTCGAGCTCGTTCAGTTTTTCGATGTACTCGACGATCGCGCTTAGCTCGGTGCTGAACCTGGCGACCTCGTCGTCGGTCAAATCCAGCCGCGAGAGTTTGGCGACCTGCCGTACCTGCGATTCATCGATTTTCTTTGCCATTTGCGTACTCCACAAAAAAAGCGAGACTGTAACAGCCTCGCTCGAAATTTGCGTCCCAAAACCAGATGCACGCCAAATCAGCCGGCCGTCTTCTCCGCAGGCTTGTAATTCCTCTTGACCGGTTTCTGCACCAG
>QNBS01000295.1 GCA_003644175.1 Planctomycetota bacterium
ACATTATTGCGCAAACCGCGCCTGCGGCAAGGGCGCCTCTGCTGCGGCAAAGAATAAGGCCGGCGCAGGCCAGGCCCGCCGCAACACCAAGGCAGACAATGACGGCATGTGATGACTTGTTGCGGCGGTTTCTGAAGGCGTCGACGAAAAGCCCGATTGCCGCAAAGGCAGGCAGCAAAAGGAAAGAGCCGGTGGAGTTACTCGTGGTGAGGAATCCGCGGATGTCTTTGCCGTAGAGCCGGTGTTCATAACGCATTTGTTCGAACGAGCCTTCTTCTGCGCCGATGACATCGAGGTGCTTTTGGGGGTTCTGCTCATAATCGGCAATCATGTCTTCGTTGCCGGCAAGAAACTGGTCGGTGCACTGATATGTCGCCGTCGCAGCCAGCGCAAAGGCGACCAGCAGGACAAGCATTATTCTCGACGAAGAGCTCAGGATTTGTATAAGGAGGATCGCCGTCAGCATCGGCGCCAGGATAGTCAGCATGTCGGTAACGGCAGCGCGTTTGTTCGATGCGACGAATACGCCGATAAGCCCCGCCGCGAGGAAAAGTCCGGCGCCGATTTCAATTCCACTGAAGCGGTAGACGACCTTTCGTCGGCAGAAGGCGAAAATTATCCATGCCGCCGCAGTCAGGATAAGGGTGCTTGAAAGAATCAGGCTCAAGGCCTCGTTGGTGAGTATCTGTCCGGGGTCCATGAGGCCGCCGTGGGGGCTTTCGACGTACATGGCCCGTATCGCCAACACGCAGAGGCACACCGTCAACAGCACGTATTCAAACCGTTTGAATGAATCGCCCCGGACCTGTTTGATGCGTTCTTTCATTGCGCCCTTTGGCTTGAGTTTTGTTTACTCGTGCCGGTCCGATGGAGACCGGCTTTGCGTACTTTCCAGAATTGCGATGATTGTCAGTATCATGATCGTCTGCGCCAGTATCAGAATCGCACCCGTCAAATCGACCTGGTAGAGAAATACGGCGCTGATGCCCGTGCAGACCGTTGCCAGATACAGGGTCAGGACGGTCTGTGTGTCGCTGAGGCCGCGTCTTTTGAGGCGATGCGAAAAATGCTGTGTGTCGCCGACGAAGGGGCTCTTTCCCCGGCTGACCCTGAGAAAGGTTACACTGACAAAATCGTAGAGGGGTACGGCCATGACGACCAGGGGTATGAGCACGGCGTAAAGACCGGTCTGCAGTTCCTGCTGATAATATGTTGTTCGCAGGGTGATGATGGCGACAAAGTAGCCGACGATCATCGAGCCGCTGTCGCCCATGAAGATTCGGGCGGGCGGAAAATTAAACAGCAAAAAGCCTAAGAGGCTTCCGATGAAGACCAGCCCGAGTGCGCCGATGAAGACCTGCCCCGAAAAGGCTGCGGCGGTAAACAGGACCGCCGAACTGATCGCGGCGATGCCGGCGCTTAGGCCGTCCATGTTGTCGAGAAAGTTGAATACGTTGACAATCAAAACGCTCCATACGACCGACAGGGCGGTTGTGGCGATTTTGCTGGGAATGAAGAACTCCACGCGGATATCGGCAAATACGGCGATGACGACGGCGACGGCGAACTGAACGACGAGTTTGATAAGGGCCTCGATCGGCTTGCTGTCGTCTCGCAGCCCCATGAGGTGCAGAGCCAGGCCGCCGGCCAGGACGATCAGCAGGTCGCCGGCTTTGGCGAGAAAACCTTCGGCGTGAACATTTACCGAATCGTCGAACCAGCCGATCCCGCCGCCGGCTATGACGAATTTGACTATGCAAAGGCCCGCCAGGATGAACAGGGCGACCGTCCAGAAAATGGCGACGCCTCCGCCCAGGGCGACGACAGAGGTGTGGTGTCTGTCGGCGGCCGGGCGCGCGACAAAGCCGATGCGCAGACTCAGACGACGGACAACGCCAGTCAGAATCGCCGAGAACGCACAGGCGCCCGCAAACAGACAAATCGCCAGAATGGTTATAGTCAAAATGATTCGTTCTCCTTAAAACTCTTCGATTCGGTCATATCTTCCGTGCTATAATTCGTACTTCCAGCATTGGCGCGATGAGATGGACGAGAAGTCTTACAAGTCTAAAGCCCGGTTCGCCGAGACCGAGGCGTTTTGCCCGGACGGCCGCGAATCGGGCATAGCCGAATCTGCCGAGTCCGGCTTGTTCAACTTCGAATCCCACTTCGCCGACGAGGTTGCCGATGGTCTGGACATTCCACGAATAGAGGTGATGATTGGGCTCGTCGGGGTTGTAAGAACGATAGCGTTTTTCTTTTTCGAACGGAACGAACAGCAGCAATCTGCCGCCCGGTCGAAGCAGGCGGGCGATTTCCTTCAGGACGTCGCCGGGGGCGGGTGTGTGTTCGAGTGCATGGTGGCAGATAACGACATCCATCGACGAATCTTCGACGGCCTTGATGTCTTTTATGAATTCTATGCCGTGTGCGGCGAGGGCGCCTGCGAGGTGTTCGGAAACATCGAAGCCGAGCTTTCTTTTGCAGTGCAGTTCGGCGAGGTTCCAGCCCATGCCCACGCCGTATTCCAGCACGCAATCGTCGGGGCGCACATGGGGGCTGATTTTCTTTGCGCGGAGCCTGGCGACCCAGGGGTAGGCTTCGTCGGGGATAGAGCGTTTTGTTTCGTGCCAGGCTTTTCCGCCTGCGCCTTCGTATCGCTGTTTTGCTTTTTGCTCGAAATCCATATTGCCCGTGTCTGTATCAGATGCTTCTTATCTGTTCCAGCAGCCGCTCTCTGGCCTTGCTGAAGAAATTATGGTACTTGTCCTGCTTGTAGTCGGCGAAGGTGTATCTGTAGTCAAGCCATGATCCTTTACTGTAAGTCAGAGTAACTTCTGCGTACATGTTATCGCCGATATAGATGCGATGCGAGAAGTTTTTCGTCGAGGCCAACACGAGCTTGGAAGGCTCGATATAGCCCGGATCGAGATTCACCGGGCGCCGCAATCCGACGTCAAGCTGCGCCGCAAGCGTCTGCTCCATTTTGTTGGTTTTGTGCTTGATAGCGGCTAATTCGCCCGGATCGATCGGGTTGTCAATAGTTACGAATTGTCTGAGGATGTGTTCACCGGCCTGGTCGGCGTAGTAGTCGGTCTGGGTGAAGGGCCAGACGTCGCCGATGAGGTCCGCCGGGCCGAATTTAGATGTAATGCGGTCGCGTGAGGCAGTGAGACATCCGGCGTCGGCGGCGAGTATCCCGATAATCAGCTTCACCGGTTCGGGTTTGTTGAGCGTCCACATTGAAGCTTTTCTTTCAGGGAGTTTACAATCGCAACGGTTTCGACGGCTGCGTTGTCGAGGTCGATATTTTTGCTCTCGTATTCGGTTCTCAGCTTGACCTCGACCCGGCCCTGGGCCAGAGACCTTTTGCCGACGGTGATCCTTACCGGTATGCCCAACAGATCGGCGTCCTTGAATTTTACGCCGCCGCGAACATCGCGGTCGTCGAGGAGGACTTCGACACCTTTTTCCGTCAGCTCATTATAGATTTTCTCGGCGGCTGCGGTGATTTCATCGGTTGCGCCCGCCGGCACGACGATCACCTGCCAGGGCGCTATGCTGATCGGCAGTATCATGCCGTTTTCGTCATGGCCGTTTTCAATGGCCGATGCGAGAATGCGGTTGATCC
>QNBS01000296.1 GCA_003644175.1 Planctomycetota bacterium
CTCTATCCCGATTCGTGGGGCAAGCTGATAACGTTTGGGAAACTGCGGTTTGTGCGTATCGACCTTTCGGCGCGATGGCCCAATTTGTCAGCAGCCGAAAAACCCCTGATCGCCGACCGACAAAAGACTTTCGGTCCTTTCGGCACACGAAAATCCGCCAACGCATACATCACTGCCCTGCGAACCGCCTTCGGGCTCTGCCACAGGCCCGACCTGATCGACTCGCCCGACAGGGCGGCAACCTGCCCCTATTTACAGATGCACACCTGTCCTGCCCCCTGCGTCGGCAACATCAGCCGTCCGGACTATTTTTCGCAGATCGACAAGGCGGTCTCCGCAGCCGGCGGGCAGGGCGCCCAATACGCCGACCGGATTCGCAACGAGATGATGCAACACGCCGCCGGCAAGCAGTTTGAGGCCGCCGCCGCCGGCAAGAAGCGGCTCGCTGCACTTGATTTGCTAAAAAGAAGCGAATACCGCTGGACGCGCGACATTTCAAAGCTGGCGATCCTGCATATCGACCGCTGGGCCAGGATAAGCCCGCCCGGCAAGAAGCGAAAAAGCCAAAGCTACGCAGTATATCTCGTCAAGGGCGGACAAATCCTCGATTGCGGCGACTTCCTGCTCGATGATCTGGCGGGTGTCTATCGTACTCTGGGCGATCATCTGGAAAGACCAACCGGCCAAATCGCCACCGGAGAATTAAAGGAGACCCTGGCAATTGCCGCTTCTTTTCTCTATCGCAGCAATCCGCCCGGCATCTGGATCGACTGCTCAGCCGACGAGACGCCCCGGCGCCTTCCACCGCAGCAGCATATCCTTGACGCAATAGCAGAGAGATTCCCTCCGTCGCCTGGAACCACCAGGCAACAACCCAAAAAGAACGTTGACACGTAGCTGTACGCCACGAGAGGTAAGCAGTATATACTATTACACGCTGGATGTGGTCGTCGTATTCAATATACGATTGCCGCTGTGAGTGCAAAATGGATCGTATGTCCTACTGTTCGTAATAAGCGGGGTCGATAATTAATTTAGCCAATTTTGGAGAAACTCCGCTAAATCAACCAAGTCAACGTCGCCATCCAGTTCAGAATCAACTCCATTACAGTCATTATTTGCAAGGCAGTCCGGCCTTTTCCAGTTTGCCGCAAGAATCGAAAAATCGATGAGATCGATTTCATTATCTCCGCTGTAATCGCCATCGAGACGAGGCGGTGTATTCTGGGAAATCCAGTCTGCGTAAGTGCTTATCCTGATTCCCCATTGATATTCAGGGGGACTGTAATAACTTGCTTGAAGATATTGAACATAACCACTGAGAGCGGCAAGCAACCATTTTCCGCTGGAACTGTCTTTTATATACCATCCGCCGCCGGAGTCATGTTGTGCAACAGCTGCTTCATAAGCGGTGTCGCCAGATTGATCGAATCTTGATTTTATTGTATCCGATATCAATGTATCCGAGTCATATACGCCTGCATTTATAACTTCGTTCCAGTTTAGATTAAGGATTTCATTTGTTCCCCATCGCTGAGTTTGGTTATCGCCTGTCCATGAAAACCCATCGCCATTGGCGTCTGATACGGGGTCTCCTCTGCCTTTTCCATATCCTCCCATGACATGATCTTTTCTGCGTTCATCTGTCAGAGTATAAAGGGAGGTGTATTTTAGCCAGGTAGCCCCCGGTATTTTTCTTTTGACACGACAAATGCGTAAATCAGCGGTTTGGGGTGCGGGTTCATTAACAATTTCTTCCACGGTATATTCTATTCCCCCAAACCAGACGCTTGTTCCAATGCCGCCACTTTGATGTCTTGTAGTGATAATAGCATTGGTGGCAACTGCAACGCAAGAGGCGTCTGTTGACCAGCGTCCGACAACATTCGGGTCCGGGCGGTCCGTCCACTCGACAAGATTCGGCTCACCATCAGGATGCAATACTATCGCAAAGCATAGAATCGGCGCACACAAAATAGTGATTGCACAAAATGCCATTATGTGAAGATAGCTTGACACATCGCCCTCCGTTTGTGAACGAAACTATCGCAAGCTGACTTTTCCCATTTATTGCTCTTAGGAGCGATAGAATATCGGTCGATTATATAATATTACCAAAATCTTCCTCGAATTGCAACCAAATTTCGTGCACATCACGGTTGGCTGGTTGGCCGGGCTTTTCTGCAAAGCAGGTGTAACCTTTTTGCCCGTCTGGGTGTATAAGGGGGGGGAAAGAAACCGGCATCCGACAACAAATTATTTTTGTATGTTCTTGTCTGACAGGGTGTTAGGGGGCGGATGGGGCCTTGCTGAGGTGTTTTGCCGGCCGATCTGCTTGATTTATTGTGTGGCAAATTGGTATAATGCTTTTTTGAAGGAAGGAGAAGTCGTGAGGAAGCCGTTCATCATTCTTCTGGCTGTGTGTGCATTGCTGCCGGCCTCGGCGGCGATTGCCGGTGGGTTCAACAAGAACATCGTCAGCGGCGACGCCAACTGGGTCGCGCACGTCGATGTCGAGGGATTCAACAACAGCGCCATCGGCAGGATAATTCGCCGACATCTGGACGAGACGGGCAAGCTGCAGAAGCTGGAGGCCTTCAAGGCGGTCTTTTCGTTCCATCCGTTGGACGACATCAGGGGCGTGACTATCTACGGCAGGGGCAAGGAGAAGGAAAACGCCGTTGCAGTCATCCAGGCAAAGTTCGACAAGGAGACGCTGCTGAAACTCTTGGGGCAAAACGCAACGCACAAGGAGATCAAATACGGCAAGTATCAGATTCAGAGCTGGATCGACGACAAGCACAAAGGCAACGAGGACGAAAGGCAGTACGGCAGTTTCCACGGCGCCGACACGGTCGTCATGGGGACCGGTCTTGACGCGGTGAGGAAAAGCCTCGACGTGCTCGACGGCGAGGCCAAAAACGCCAGACAGAAAAAGGTTTTCCGCCTGCTGAGGAAGGCGCCCAGGGGCGCAGTTGTTGTCGCGGCGGCAAACGGTCTGGGCAAAATGGCCGAACAATGGGACCGGGCCGTCATGCTCAAGAACACCAATCAGTCCTGTCTGCTTATCGGTGAAACCGAAGGCGCATTTTATATCGATCTGAAGCTCGATGCGACGTCGTCGGAAACGGCGGCAGAATTGACACAGATGATACAGGGTGTCATCGCCCTGCTGAACCTGACGGGCAGGGACCAGCCGAAAGTCGCCGAGTTAGCTGCGGCAATTAAGCTGACGACAAAGAAGAAACTCGTGCACATGCACTTTGAAAAAGATGTCGAAGAGATGGGCGCAATCCTGAGGGCCGAATGGGAGAAGCAACAGGCACAAAAGAGCGAAAAAAGCAAGGCCTGCACAAAACCGCAAAAGAAGGACAAATAGGACTTCGCATCGCCGCCGACGGCAATGTCCCGGCGACGATGTCCAACGAAGAGTTAGTCTTTGCGGCGCAGAACGGATATGCCGACTGCTTCGACGAACTTGTCGACCGTTGCGCACCGGGGTTGCTGGCGTTTCTGCACCACAGGACGGGATCCGTCGAAGACGCCGAAGACCTCGTGCAGGACACATTCGTCCGGATGTATCTCAAACTCAATCAGTTCGACGGCAGAGGCAAGTTTACCAC
>QNBS01000297.1 GCA_003644175.1 Planctomycetota bacterium
AATGGACAGCGATCAGTTGACCAGAAATGTCGAAGAAACAGAAGCAACAAACTTCTACGAGTAAATAAAGGGGCAACTGTCGGCGGGGCCGTGACCGGGCAAAAAATGTCCGTCCACGGCCCTTTTTAAACCACTGTACATCAGAGCAACAATGTTACCGCCTCTATTTCCTCCGCAACACCAATCCGCCAAGAGACAACAATACTAAACTGCATGGTTCAGGGATGGAGGCGACGCGAAAACCTATACTGGTGAGCTCGTAGCCCAGGCCGTAGCCGTTGCGGAAGGCCGACCTGAGGGTGGTGGCGCCGTCGAGGTCGGCGAACGAACCACCGCGGACGCTGCCATTGGAACCAATCAGTGTCTCGTTCCACTGCCGGTATAATACGCCGCCTTATACCAGCTTACCACACTGGTTGGGACATCCGTGCCGGTCCAGTAGGCACTTGCATCATAAGCATTGCTCGGATTGCCGAAGCAATATTCGCCACCGACAGAATAACTGCCGCCGCCACCCAAATTGTCATTCCCACATCTCTCATTTTCCACTTTTTCCAAGAAAAGTTAGACGTATCTTCCGCACAATATTGACCAGACTCAATAAGTCTCTTTACGTTTGGCTTCAGCAATCAAACCTTTGACTTTGACGGCGCATGCCTGGGCCCTGTTTTCAAGGCAAGTCGCCCAATTCCTCAATTGGCCCTTGGGCAGTAGGCTCATGGTGTTTCTGATTGCCTTTACGGCATTGTTCAGGTCAATCAATTGGCCTTCTCTTTGCACGACGTCTATGTCGCGTGAGAGGCTCAACTCTGCTTCGAGCAGGTAGTCGCCGGCGTCGTGAAGCCCTGCAACCTTGTCAGAGTGGAGTCCGTTTGTTTCCAGATGGTCTGTAGTGCTCAGATTCGCGATTCTTTCCTTCCCGAAAAACATTAACTCATTAATAATATGAATTGTCCTTTTGTGATGATCTCATGTGGAGCTTTTAGGACTGAAGTCTATGTAACAGTCGATTTCTCACATAAAGAATTTCACATCCTCAAATCAAATCGCAGACGGAAATTACCTGCAAATACTGTGCTTTTCTCACCCACCCCCGAATATGACAATTACCACACTAACCAAAAAAAATGAGATGTCAACAAAAAAATCTCTCAGCCCCCGGAACGGGTGTGGCTGAATTTTCTGGCGTTGTTGGGTAAACCGGCGAAGCCTCCGCATACGTCCACTCCTCGAGCACCTGCGCGTAGCCGGTGTGGTTATAGGGTTCTATTTAGTTGTTAAAGAGCATATGCCTCAGATAAGGCGTGTCGCTGTTTTTCGGGCCTGGGCTTGTTGCTGTAGAGGTTCTACGCGGTGCTATAGTTTCCTGTCGAGCTTTCGGTAGCTGATTGCTTCTGCTAAATGTTGGGCGTTAATGTCTTCGGCGCCTTCGAGGTCGGCGATGGTGCGGGCGACTTTGCAGATTTTGTCGTGTGCTCGGGCGCTCAGTGCGAACTCGGCCATCGCCTGTTTGAGCAGTTGCACGCAGAGTTCGTCGAGTGCGCAGTGTTTTTCGAGTTGCTTGTGTGTCATGCGGGCGTTGGTCATGACCGGGCCGTCGCCGAAGCGCCTGGTCTGGGTCTCGCGGGCGGCGATGATCTGGTCGCGAATGACGGCCGAATCGCTCCGGCGCGTTTTGGAGCGCAGCTTGTAAAACGTTACCGGCGGCACGTCGATGTGGATGTCGATGCGGTCCATCAGCGGGCCGGAAATCTTCGCCATGTAGCGTTCGATCTGCCGCGGCGTGCACTTGCATTTGCGCATGTGCGTTCCAAAATAGCCGCACGGACACGGATTCATCGCGGCGATAAGGATGAACTGGGCGGGAAAGGTAATCGTGCCCTTGGCGCGCGAGACGGTGGCCGTGCCGTCTTCGAGCGGCTGGCGGATCATCTCCAGGATATGACGCGGAAATTCGGCGAACTCATCGAGAAAAAGAATCCCGTGATGGGCAAGACTCAGCTCGCCCGGTCGCGGCGTGGTCCCGCCGCCGATAAGGGCAGGTCCGGTCGCGGTATGATGCGGAGCGCGGATGGGACGGGTGGCGATGAGTGCGACGTTCTTTTCGAGCAGGCCGACCGAGGAGTAGATACGCGTCGTCTCCAGCGATTCCTGCAGGCCTAACGGCGGCAGGATGGTGGCGAGCCGCTCTGCAAGCATGGTCTTGCCCGCCCCGGGCGGGCCGATCATCATGACATTGTGAGCGCCGGCGGCGGCGATAGTCAGGGCGCGCTTTACGGTTTCCTGGCCCTTGACGTCGGAGAAATCGACATCGTAGGTGGATGCGACGTTGAATATCTCGTCGATATCGACGGTCGTGGTCTCCAGCGGCAACTCGTCGGAGAGATACCCGACCGCCTGCGCCAACGACGCCACGCCGTAAACATTGATGTTTTGGACGACCGCCGCCTCGCGAGCGTTGTCCAGCGGGACCATGATCGAGGAGAATCCGTTTTCGGCGGCGCACATTGCCATGCTCAGTGCGCCGTTGACGCGGCGGACCCTGCCGTCAAGAGCAAGTTCACCCACAATCAGGTGGCGCTTGAGGCTGTCGCTTTGCAGCGAGCCGGAGCAGGCCAACATCCCCAGCGCAATGGGCAGGTCGAAGGCGGGACCGGCTTTTTTCACATCGGCCGGCGCAAGGTTGATCAGCGACTGCGTGTCGGGATGCTTGTAGCCGGAGTTGGTGATCGCGCTTCGGACGCGCTCGACGCTCTCCTTGACCGCCGTGTCGGGCAGCCCGACGATGGTCGGCCTGTCGTACCCTCCGCGCGAAACATCCACCTCCACCTCGCAGATGATACCGTCGATCCCTTCAAGAGTAACACTGTAAAGCCGTGCCAACATAGCCCGCCGCCCTTAACGATTAACCGTCCATTTCGATACAAAAACCGATCTTAACAGACTTTCGGACACACGCAAGTCTTTTTTTGCGGCACTCCGCCGACGGGCTATAAATGCAGGCTTGTCTTGTGCTTAACTAATAGGCGCCTTCGTCTTCACACAGAAATGACCAGAGATGGAAGGACAAGCTGCTCGACGAGTCGAGACAGCCTGTCTCCCCATCTACGAGTAAGGTGGATCGCCTGCCCGGAGCATTCCTGTCGCATTGGGATTATAGAACATGGCGCAATGATAGCCACCATCCAGCGGCCTGGTGTGACAACTGTCCGGCACTCTGGGCAAAAATTATTTGATTGTCGGCAAGTCCGAACCTCAGACCTCAGCAAGGTCTAAGAGGCTCTAACAAAACCGGCGTCTTCGGACAGAACCCTTGTTTGGTTTTTTCAGGAGATTTTCATGCTGATCAAGAAAATTGATGATATTGCCGCCGCAGGGGGCGCGCTTTTCAACTGTGCTTTGGGTCAGGTCAGGAAGTTCCAGACTTCGTTTGTGGCGTAGTTTTGGAGTTCTTCGAGGCGCTGGATGGTATCGAAATTATCGTCCTTTGCCGGCACCTTCGGGCGGGGCCAGACGAAGGCGGTTTCGACGAGCAGCTTTCGCTGTTCGCGAAGAAATGATTCGATGCGTATCTCAATCGACCGCGGCTCTTCGTCTCCGACGGCATGGGGAGGTAT
>QNBS01000298.1 GCA_003644175.1 Planctomycetota bacterium
ACAAGCACTAAATACCAAAATCCAAATGTTCAAACGGCTTCTGTCGCGTCAAAATAAGGTTTTAGATTAGATTTTGGTCATTAGTATTTTGAATTTGTTTCGGATTTCGATATTAGGATTTCGAGTTTCCGGTTTAGCCGGGTTAGGGCAATAAATTTCCGCGAGAGAAGTAATGTGTTGCCCTAAAGCGACTTATCCGCGTACAAACGCGCATCTTTTTAGTGGGATTGGTATGAGGTGTAGATTATGGCGGACAAACCGGCCGCTGAAAAAACTGAACAGCCGACACAGAGACATCTGAAGAAGGCGAGAGAAAAAGGGCAGGTTCCCCAGAGCCAGGAACTGCCGGCGGCTGTCTCTGTAGTAGTGCTTGTAGCGGTATTGGCGTTATCGGCGCCGGGTTTGCTTCAATGGTTTACGGTGCAATTGAAGCAGGGGGTGTCGGGCGAAATCGGTGTTTTCGCCGACAGCGATGCTTTCATGAATTTTGTCAACGGTAAAATCACCAGTTCGGTGCTTGTCATGTGTCCAATTCTTGCGGCACTTTGTGCAGGAGCCGTGCTGTCATGTGTTGCCGTCGGCGGCCTGAATTTCGCGCCGCAGGCCTTGAGCCTGAAATTCAGTGCGATAAACCCCGTAAAAGGTTTTGAGAGACTGTTCAATGTCAAATCCGTGGTAAAACTGGCGGTATCGACAGCAAAACTGATTTTTGTTTCGATAATTGTCTGGTTCTATCTTCGGAGCCGAATCGATACACTGGCGGCCATGCGATGGGCGTGGTCCGGGCAGATAATAGTGGCGATCGCGAAAATGATATCGGGGATGCTGGTGCGCGTTTGCGCGGCGCTGCTGCTTATAGCGGCTATCGACGTTGTCTTTCAGAAATGGAAGTTCACCCAGGATCTGAAGATGACAAAGCAGGAGGTAAAGCGGGAGCGCAAAGACACCGACGGTTCGCCGGAGGTCAAATCCCGCGTTAGAAGAATCCAGATAGAAATGGCCCGGAAGCGTATGCTGCAGGAGGTTCCAAAGGCCGATGTGGTTCTTGTGAATCCGACGCATGTAGCGGTCGCCCTGCGGTACGACGCCAAGACCATGGAAGCTCCCGTCATGGTAGCCAAAGGCGCAGACCACCTGGCCGAAAAAATCAGAGAGATCGCCAGTGCTTACGGAGTTCCGATCATAAGAAAGCCCCAGTTGGCGAGGACAATATATTCAACTGTCCAGCCGGGCGACGCCATACCGCAGAAACTGTACGTGGCGATCGCGGAGGTGTTAGCTATGATCTATCGACTGCGGCACAGAAAAGTTTAAGACGGCCGGCTGATATATCTAAGAACCGAAAGTAACCTGGCTAACCATACTGACCGCAGCCATCTGCTGCTGCATCATAGTTAATGTTTTTTCAAGACGTGCATACCTGGCGATAAGTCTTGTTTCCACCTTTGTGAGTCGGGCTTCCTCAAGTTCAATCCTTCTCTCCATGGCCGTTATCCTGTCATTGAGAATGTCCTTACTGACGTCAAGTCTGCCGTCTGCCTCAAGTATCTCGTCAAGTAACTCCTCGAGGGCGCCGGCGATGCCCTGCTTGACATTTATAGTTGCAGTATAAGTGCCGTCATCCTGGGTCAAATCAACAGTAAACTGAAGGCCGTGTTCGGGATATACAGGGTTTCCGTCATCATCAAAGATGCTCATGCCTGTTACAAGGTCAGTGGCCCAGGTGCTGTTGTCGCGGAATGAAGACTCCGTGGACAGTTTGATTCTGACATCGGTTATAGCATTGGCGCTTATATCCACCTCAACATCATACGTACCGGCGGTTGTGTAATTGGCGTCGGCACTATAAAACGGGATGTTCGCATTGCTGCTGTTGCCGCCTTTGGTGGCGCCAAGTAATTCGAGAACGTTTATATAATCGTCGTTCATAGCATCGTTGAATTCATCCGTGTCGAATTCCATTACTCCGGTGGTGTCTATGGTAAGGCCTATATCCATGGACTGGATGTACGTATCTATGGAATCGACAAAACCGGCCACTGTCCCGATAAAGGGGTCGCGGGACTGCGTTTTAATAAATGAAACCGCAATATCATTGCTCAATACGCCCATCTCTTTGGTTTCGGCATTGTACTCTGTTTTGCTCTTCAGTTCAGTTATTAATGAATTATAAGCACTAACCAGATTCTTGATTTTGCTGCTGACCGCTCTGGGGTTTCTGCTAATCGTTACTTCAATGGGAATCGGGTTGTCGCCACTGTCTACATCATTAATATCGTTAAGATTCAATGTTATACCACTCAGAGCATCACTAACGCTATTGCCGTTCCTTCTCAGCCAGCCGGCGTTTCCTTCCGTCGTTTCCACAAATGAGTATGGGGAGGCGCCGCCGGTCAGAGCAGTATCATCGATTGAAATCATCTCAACATTACCTAAAGAGCTATTGAATGTGAAGGTCAGAGCGCCTATGGCCAACCCGTCATCGGTATCTCCACCGACTGTTATATCGTCGGTGTTAACAGTTGATAGTAACTCAAGGGCGGTTTTAATCTCGGCGAGGGACGCATCGTGAGCTATCTCTCCTGTAGTTTCACCGCCATAAGATAAATGATAATGCCCACCGGTCGGCACAGCGGCAGGGGTTAAGGTTTGCACCTCTTGAGTTGCAGATGAAGGATAGCCGTCTATTTTAATCTCCGAACTCCGGGCGCTCTGAGTTTGGATAAAAGAGGCTGAACCAAGGGAGGCCAGGCTCTCTGAAGCACCTCCCCCCTCTGTTAAAACCGCCATAGTGGGCATGGTCAACGCCGTGTCTCCGGTAGCCCCGTTATCATAAGCTAAACTGACCTCCAAAAGGCTTGTTCCTGCAATATGGTCCGTAACGTATATTGCGCCATTTTCAAACCTCGCCGTCGCCACACCATCAAAATGGTCATTAATCGAATCGATGAGATGTCCTACCGTTGTATTCGCTGTAACACTAAGTTCTGTCTCCGCCAAATCCGTGCCGAAACGATTTTTACCGTTGATTGTGATTTTTTCGTCGCCCTGCAGCCCTCCATTCAGGGTGAACTCGTCAAGCTCTGTGATTTTAGTAGTCAAACCGGCGTTTTGAGTGCTGTCGGAGGCGAGTGTAAAGGCAATATCGCCTTTCCATACTTCCGTAGAACTTGCATTGACGGATATCCGGTAATCTTCTCCCGTTTCCTGGCCGCTGAGCATCAGATGATAATGGCCCCCTTGATACAGCAAACTGGCGGTAACACCGGGGTTGTTCTCATCATTGTTTATCAGGTTGACGAAGTCCTCAAGCGTGGTAACATCTTCAACAGCGGTTATTGTTATTTCCTTATTGTTATAGGAATAGATAAACAGACCGCCACCTACATAATCGGTCTTATGATCGAAAGTAGAGGTGTCCTGAACCCATGTATTGGTTGTCGCCAATTGATTTATCAGGATCGAATGGGAGCCCGGAGCAGCCTCTGGCGATACGGCGACCGTAAGTGCATCATCGCTGGAAGTTGACGAAAAGACTTCCAAAGTATCGATATCTGAAAGGGCGCTTGCCGCCGACCGCACCTCTGCGACTTTTGTGC
>QNBS01000299.1 GCA_003644175.1 Planctomycetota bacterium
GTTTGTTGACTATTGACCGGCTGCCAAGCATAATTAGTTTCTGTTGCGGAAAGAAAAAATGGCCGCTGTCATCCCCGCGAAAGCGGGGATCCAGTGCGAATAGTCTGGATTCCCGCTTTCGCGGGAATGACAAATCTTGTTTTCATGGCAGATGCCAAGTAATGGGCGGTTGTTCTAATAAAGAGGGAGTCGCGGCAAGTGGGTCTTGATTTTGATTACGCTCGAAAGGTGATAAAAGCCGAAGGCGAAGCGATCTGTGCGATGGTGCGTATCGTGGATGATTCGTTTGCCGCGGCGGCGGAGACCATATTCAACTGCACGGGCTCTGTTATCGTTACGGGTGTGGGCAAGGCCGGTATTATCGGGACAAAGATCAGCGCGACTCTTGCGTCCACCGGCACGCCGAGCCATTTTCTTCATCCGGTGGAGGCTGTTCACGGGGACCTGGGCCGGGTTGGGCCGGGCGATGTGGTCTTGGCGCTTAGCCACAGCGGCCAGAGCGACGAGATCGTGCGTCTGGTCAATCTGATCAAGCAGCAGGAAAACAAGTTGATTTCGATAACGGGAGACGCCGAGTCGCGATTGGCCCGGTACAGCGATGTCGTGCTGTGTATGGGGATGCTCGAGGAGGCGTGTCCTTTGGGCATCGCACCGAGCGTTTCGACAGTGTGCATGCTTGCGGTGGGCGACGCGCTGGCCTTTACCGTAATGAAAGCTCGCAATTTCAGCGCCGAAGATTACGCCCGTTTTCATCCTGGCGGTTCGTTGGGGGCCAAACTCATCACGGTGGGCCAATCCATGATGTTCAAGGCGGGCGAGAAGCTGCCTTTGGCGCGGCTGGATGACACAATCGGCGTGATGTTGGCTGAGACCAAAGACATCAAACGCCGTGGCGCCGTGATGGTCGTCGATGAGGCCGGCAAATTAGCCGGCATTATCACCGACGGCGATCTGCGTCGTGGAATCTCCGAAAGGCGGGAAGATTTTCTTGACTGCAAGACGGCGGATGTGATGACCGCCGACTGCAAGCGCGTCGGTGAGGACACGTTGGCCGCCGAGGCGATGGCGATATTTCACAAGTATCGAATCGACGAACTTCCCGTCGTGGACGGCGAAAACAGGCCCGTAGGGCTGATCGATGTGCAGGATATTGTGGCGATAAAGATTGTGGGCTGAGAAGGGACCAGGGGCGTGGACGGCAAGGCGAGGATAAATCCGGGCGACATCAAACTGCTGGCGATGGATGTTGACGGCGTGCTGACCGACGGGACGATTATCCTGGACGGCGAAGGCGGCGAAAGCAAGCGATTCAGTCTTCACGACGGGCACGGGATAAAGTTGTGGCACAGGGCGGGGCTTGAAACGGCGCTGATCAGCGGGCGCGAATCGGCGGCGACGACGGCGCGGGCGCGGCAGTTGAGCATTAAGTATGTGATGCAGGGACAGAAGAAAAAGCTGCCTGCGTTCGAGTCGCTGCTGGCGGAGTCCGGTCTTTCGGCGGGGCAGGTCGCCTATATCGGCGATGATCTGCTGGATGTGCCGGTTGTTGTCCGCGCCGGCCTTGGCGTTGCGGTAGCCGACGCCGTCGATGAGTTGAAGGAGCGTGCCGATATGGTTACGAACAACTGCGGCGGGGCCGGGGCCGTTCGCGAGGTGATCGAATACATCCTGAAGAACAGCGGTCGATGGGACGGCCTGATGGAGCGATATACCCTATAAGGGTAGTAAGTTCCCGCGAACAAAACGGGAATCTTCAATCGTGATCAGTATATTTAGCGTAGGGACGTATAATGCCAAAGCTCAGGAAAATAATGATCTGGTGTGTGGCGGTATCGGCGATTCTGATCGTATTCAGGGTGTATAACCGAATGGCGGGCATACCGAAGATTGTGCCGCCGCCGAAAAGCGAAGGAGAGGTCATTGGCGCTCCCAAATTCAATCCGGACGGTTCGAGGATCGGCACTGCGATCGTGGACAACGTGGTCAAATCGCGCTACAAGTTCTATGACGAGGCGACCAGGAAGCTCAGGCGTGAGTTGGGCTTTAAGAAGCTGCTTAATCCCGGCGACCGTTCGAAGAGATGGCGGATCGAGGAACCGTACATGTCCATGTATGAAGATGATTTTGTGTGTCGCATCACGTCCAAAAAGGGTACGGTTCAGGTTGACACGGTCGACAACAATCCCACCCCGACCGATGCCGAACTTTATGACAACGTCGTGATTCGCATCCGGTCGACGGAGGCGTCGCCTTCTGCGGACACTGTTATCTACATGGACAGGTTGTCATACAACAGCGAACGTTCGGAATTTTACACCAATGGGCCCATAAAACTTGTTTCCCAAAAGGCCGAAATGGAAGGCGTCGGGCTGATGCTGATCTACAATGAGCCGCTGAACCGCATCGAGTTTCTCAAGGTGGCAACGCTGGATTATCTTCGCCTGAAGGATGTGGCGGCCTTTTCTTCGCCGAGGGGCGCCGGCGTTGCGAAGGCATCCGATGATAGCTCTGCCAAGTCGACGAATGCGGGCGGGACCCGGCCGAAAGCGGTCGCCGGGTCCAAAAAGCCGGCCGGAGCGAAAGCGGCTGTTGCGGCCGGCGCCGGGGGCGAGAAGGTTAAGGCGGCGCCTTCGCCGGACGATCTTTACGAGTGTACGTTCAGCCGCGATGTGGTGATTGAATACGGCGACGAGATCATTGTCAAAGGCGCCGACGATATCTCCATCCGCAATATTCTGTGGGGCTCCGGGTCGGCAAAGAGTGCGCCGGCCGAAGGCGAAACGGGTGAAGATGAATCTTCGGCTGCTTCGACGTCGGCTGAGAAAACAACAACAGTCGTCCCTTCAGTTGCTTCAGCGGCCACGAAGGAGACGGGGGGTTCGCCGTCGACTGCGGTTGCGTCGGCGGCAACGGGGCCGGTTGAAAAGGAAGATACGGGTTCGGGTGCGGCCGGGGAGGATGAGGCGGTTGCCGGCGCCGAAAGTACGGGTGTGGAAGTGTACATTACGTGTAAGGGGGGCCTGGTCAGCAAGCCGATGACTTCGGTGTATGACGGTACGGAGCCGCCGCCGATCAAAGTTGCGCCTGTGGAAGTTGCGCCTGTGAGCAAAGGGCCGACTCCGACGACCGTGATCGCCGCGGAGGCGCTGGATACGCCTGTGCAACGACAGTCGGTTGTAAAGTGGGCCAATCTGTCGGGCGGCGTATCGGAGGCGACCGTTTCGGCGGGGGATGATGCGACGAAAACGCCGAATACGGCGAATGAGGCATCGGGCGCGGAGGGTACAGGAGATGCCGGCGACAAGGCCGGTTCGCAGGGTGAAAGCGTTGCGGTGCAAGAAGAGGGGCCTGCGGTTTTCAAGACGAGAAGCATAACTTATGACATGACGACGGGCAGCGGCTGGGCGCAGGCGCCGATTGAGTTGACGTTCTATCCCAGACTGGATAAAGAAAGCGACCCGAACACGGTCGTGCCGCCGGTGGTGATTACGGCGGAAAAGAACGTGCAGTTTCTGGCGAACGCAGATCGCGTCGTCGAGCGAATCATCTTCAACAAGAACGTTATCGGGACTCGAAAGGCGGTGATGCCTCTGTA
>QNBS01000300.1 GCA_003644175.1 Planctomycetota bacterium
CCACCGCCATAATCAAAACCCATAAACTCGAAATATTCCCTGCATGTTTCACGTTCGTACCCTTCCCTTTCTTAGCCATCTACGATTTGACCTTGACAGTATAGCACAGCATCCACAAAAACACAAACCCAGGTGCGGCCGGCTCAGTCGCTTTGGGGTCGCCAAATGGCATTTGGGGTTCTCTTTGAGCGATGAACTATGTATAATGCGAGTGCGTAACATGAGAAACAGGATTCGGGGCTGAATGCCGGCCCGTGCTAAATGGAGCGACAATGGATAGAGTGCATAGATCGAGTTGGATGGTGCTTATGCTGGTGCTGCTGTCGGCTCAGGCGGCGCAGGCCTGTCGATACAATATCCGCGATGTGGGGGCGGTCGATCTGGAGTACGATTCGTACTATCTTTTCGGGTATTTTGACGAGCAGACGCCCGAGAACGTAATCTCGGCGTTCGAGAAGGCTGCCTCTGCAAAGCTTGCCGACACCAATGTTCTGGGCGAAATGATTAACGTCGATGAAGACCCGGCACATCCGGCGATAGAGCTTGCCAAAGCCCTTTCGATTGATTCCTGGCCGGCGGCGGTATTTGTCGGCCCGGACCGACGGTCGCGCGCCATTGAGATCGGAACAACCGCAGAGACCATAGCCGACAAATTGCCGGCGGCGCTTGAGCATCTCACCGTTTCACCCAAACGGCGCCGGATTATGAAGGCGGCGGCGACAACCTACGGTGTGGTGCTTGTGATCGAGGGAAAAGACGACGACGCCAACGCCGCTGCGCGGCAGGCGGCTAAAGCCGCGGTCAAGACGATCGCCGACAACATGGACTTTCTCCCCAAGCCCATCGAGAACCCGCCGGTAATGATTACACTGAAGCCCAGGGAGTTCGCCGCCGAGGAGGTGCTGCTGTGGATGCTGAATCTCAAGGGCGACAGGATTGCAAAGCCGCACGCGGCGATATTCTACGGCCGGGCGCGACAGATAGGACCGGTCCTGGAGCCCGAAGAAGTTACCGAAGATATTTTGACAAATATCCTTTCGCTCATCGGCGCCGACTGCGAATGCGGGCTGGACCGAAAGTGGATGGAAGGCCGAATGCTCCCGGCAAATTGGGACGAGGAGATGAGGGCGCACCTGGCGAAGTCTTTGGAGTTTGATCCCGACAATCCCATGGTGAAAATGGAAATCAGCAGGATCCTGCGACGAGGGTTTTCTTCGCCGGGCGGGTTTGGAGATATGAAGTCATTCGGCGCATCGCCGTTCGGGTATCAGGAAATCGACATGGAGTTTGAAGACGCAGATCCCAACGCGGTTGTCGATCCGGTCGAGACAACGGTCGCCAAACCGCCTGTCGAGCAGGCAGCCGTCGCCCAGGCGACTGAAACAACGACGCCAGGCGGCGAACAGGAGACGGCAACGGTTGCCGGCGAGCGGGATAAGTCGTTTACCATTGCCATTGCGGTACTCTGCGTAATAGCTGTGGCGGTCGTGGCCGCAGGTATGCTGATTTTTCGCAAGGCGCAAAATTGACCGTATGGCGGTTGCGGTGGGCCACCCTGCGGTGCCGGGCAAGATACATGTTTTATAACACTTTAGCCGAGTGTGAGAATCGCTTGTCATTCCCGCGAAAGCGGGAATCCAGCATAAAATAGCTTCCGCCGCAGAGCCTGCCCTGAGCGTAGCCGAACGGGCGGTTTCCTGTTTTGTGCACACATGGCTAAAATGTTACCATGTTTTATGGTGAGTTGCTATGCAGATTATTAGACTGATCGTCAAGGAAATACTGCACAGGAAGGTGCATTTTCTCTTAGGGCTGGTGGCGGTGGTTACGGCGGTGGGGCTGTTTGTCGCGTTTATGACCACGGCCAGGGCCTCCAACCGCCAGACCGCAAGGCTGATGCTCAAAGCGGGCTTTAATCTGCGCATCATCCCCAAAGAGACGGATATGAACACGTTTCTTATAAACGGCTTTTCCGATCGGACCATGCCCGCCGGCCACATTGACAAAATAGCACAGCAGAAGGGCTTTTCATACAACCACCTTCTGGCGACGTTGCAGCAGAAGATATCATGGCGCGACATGGCCGTGATCGTGACAGGTCTGGCGCCGGAGATATGTCCGCCCGACAGGAAGAAGCCGCCGATGAGCTTCGAGATCAAGCCCGGCGCGGCGTATGTCGGATTTGTGATCGCCGAAAAGCTCGGTCTTAAAGAAGGCCAAATAATCGAAATCAACGGGACGGCCTTGACTATTGCAGACTGCCTCGACGAAAGCGGCACGGTGGACGATATTCGCATTCAGTGCCGGCTGGCCGATGCGCAGGCGATTTTGAACCTGCCCGGCAGGATCAACGAGATACAGGCGGTGGACTGCCTCTGCTTTACACCCACCGATGACCCGCTGGCGATATTGAGAGGCGAGTTGACGAAGTTAATGCCGGACGCCAGGGTGATCCAGATGGCCAAACTTGCCGCCGTCCGCAAAAAGCAGCGGCTGCTAATGAAGAACTATCTCAGCTTCATCATGACGGTGGTGGTCGTCGTCTGCGGCGTGTGGATCGGCGTGTTGGCGATGCTGAATGTGCGCCGGCGCGAATCCGAGATCGGCATTATGCGTGCGATCGGATACGGCTCGGGCAAAGTCGTGTCGCTTCTCTTGGGCAAGGCGGTCGTGATGGGCGTCTGCGGCGCCGTATTGGGCTTTGCCGTCGGAGTCGCCCTGGCGATGCATTTTGGGCCGGGCATATTCGAAATCACCGCAAAAGCCATCAAAGCCGACTATACGCTGTTGTACTGGTCAATCGCCGCGGCGCCGGTGTTTGCGGCAGTAGCAAGCTTCATTCCCGTAATGATCGCCGTCGCTCAGGACCCGGCCGAGGCGTTGAGAAAGGAATAGAATGCTTCGTCTTGATAATGTAACAAAAATATACGCTTCGCCAAACGGACAGGTCCATGCCCTCGACGGCGTGAGCCTTGATGTGGCCGCAGGCGAGTTTGTGGTGCTGCGCGGACCCAGCGGCAGCGGAAAGACCACGCTGCTGATGACTGTCGCCGGCATGCAAAAGCCCACCGGCGGTGTCGTATCGTTTAAGGAAACAGACCTCTACGCTATGACGCCGACACAGCGCGCCCGCTTCCGAGCCGACAACATAGGATTTGTGTTCCAGATGTTCCACCTCGTGCCGTATCTAAACGTCCTCGATAATGTCCTCCTGGCCTCGGGCGCAAAGGGCGCGAATCATTCGCCGGCTCAGGCGCAGGCGCTGATAGAGAAGTTGGGGCTTTCGGGCCGCGATTCGCACAAGCCTTCGCAATTGAGTGCGGGCGAAAAGCAGCGGGTCGCGATTGCACGAGCGATGCTCAATAAGCCCAGGGTGATTGTCGCCGACGAGCCGACGGGCAATCTCGATCCCGAAAATGCAGCCGTCGTCTTAGGCTATCTGTCGGAGTTTCACAAAGGCGGCGGCACGGTCGTAATCGTTACCCACGGCGCCGAAGCCGACCAATTCGCCGACCGCATCATCAGCCTCCAGGCAGGCCGAATCCGCCACGAGAACTGAGCTCGCCGCCTCGTTTTCCCGCCGCCCCCACA
>QNBS01000301.1 GCA_003644175.1 Planctomycetota bacterium
GTGTTTGGGCTGTTGCAAGGAATACCATAGCTCAAGCCCTTCGGATGAAACTTGCGGCTGTCGTGGTCATTCTGCTGCTTGTTCTTTTGCCGCTGATGAGCAGGATCATGGTCGGCGACGGTAAGCTGCAGGGCAAACTGCAGACATTTATCAGTTACGGCATGAGCCTGATGACCGTGCTTCTGTGCATATTCACCATTTCAGTTTCGACCCACACACTCTCGGACGACATCAAAAGAAAATACATCTTTCTGGTTGTCACCAAGCCCATCGGCCGCTTTCAGATCATTCTCGGAAAACTCCTGGGCGTTGTTACGGTTGATTTCGTGCTTCTCGTCGTGTTTTCGAGCATTATCTATATCCTGACGTTGCTGATGTTTCACTACACCGACGCGCCGCAGCCGGAAATCGACCAGGCGAAAAACGAGTTCTTCACTGCGCGATTAGGCCTGACCGATCCTGAAGACGAAGATAAGATCGAGCGGCGGGCGCGCGAAGCGCTCGATAAGCTTGAACGCACCCACCAGATGCCGGAGAACATGACCCGAATGGAAGTTCTCAATCAACTCATCGGCCACGAGAAGATCAAGGCCCGCTCCGTGGGCGTTTACGGAAAAAAGGTATGGGAATTTGAAAATGTCAGGGTCCGTGATCCCAACGATACATTGTTTGTTCGATATAAGTTTAGCGTCGCCACCCCGCCGCCGGACGACCAGGTTCACGGTCTTTGGCACATCGGCGACAACAGGCAGATCGAGATGGCTGTCGGAGAGTGGAAGACGCCTATTTGGTCCATACGCCGCTCGGATGTAATAAGGACTTTTGCCGAAATCCAGGCCCCCGCCGCCGTCATCGCCGATGACGGTTATGTCGCCGTGGTCTTTTACAACACAAACCTCAATCGGACCACCGTCATTCCCGAAGACGTCGAACTGCTTTTTCGCGCCGGCAGCTTCACCGGAAACTACATCCGGGCGGTTCTGCTGATCGGGGTTCGCCTGATCTTCCTTGCCGCCCTCGGTGTTTCGGCTTCCACGTGGCTGTCCTTTCCCGTTGCTTTCCTGCTGACAGTCGTGGTGTTCTGTCTCGGCATGATCAACGGTTTCATTGTCGAATCTTTCGATTCGCTCGGACCGGTGGTCGGTATTATCTACAGTTTTACTCTCCGACCGCTGGTGTGGCTGTTGCCGAGGCTGGACGGGGCGCACAATCCCACACAGTTCATGGTGTTCGGAAAACTGCTGACGTGGCGGGCCCTCGCCGGGGCCTGCGGGGTCATGATCGGCTTAAAGGCCGCGTTGCTGACTGTGCTTGGAATGTGGATTTTCAGCAACAGAGAGATTGCCAAGACCGTCGCGTAGAGACGAAGAAATGCATGTACGTGATACATTAACTGTTGTTGTGTGTTCCATCCTGGCGGTGGCGATGCTTGTCGCCGCCTCGATGCGACTGGCGCCCATTCGCCAGGCCCGGGAGGAAATGAACCTTGTCAGCAACGCATCCCTGGAAAATGCGCCCCCGTCGCTTGCATTCGCCACCGTCGCGATGGGCGCCTTCCGCGGGCTTATCGTCGACATCCTCTGGATACGAGCCGACAAGCTCAAGCAGGAAGGGCAGTTCTTCGATGCAAAACAATTAGCCGAATGGATCACTGTCCTGCAGCCGCGATTCGCCACCGTATGGATTTTCCACGGTTGGAACATGGCGTACAACATTTCCGTCGCCGTACCCAACACGCAGCCGGAGGAACGCTGGCGATGGGTCCGCAACGGCTATGAACTGCTTCGCGACAAGGGGATCGAGAAGAATCCTCACAGCATTTCACTCTACAGGGAGTTGGCGTGGATATTCCAGCACAAAATCAGCGGCGTCAACGACGACTGCCACATGTATTACAAACGGCAGCTCGCATTAGCCATGCGACCTCTGTTGGGCGAAAAGACCAGAGAGGAATTTCAGGCCCTGGCCCGGGCGCCCGAAGAACTCTCGGATATTATGCAGGATGCGGACATTAAGAGTTTTGTTGAACTCCTCATGCAGGCCGATGACGAGTTCGCCAATGACGACAGATTTGTGAAGAATTATATGGCATTGCGTCAAAACCCGAATCAATTCGCCGACCAGGCCCAGGAGGTCGTCAATTCGTTCAGGGGCACGCCGGCTCTCGAAAAATTCGACTATTTTGCCCGGGCGCATCAACTGCGTAAAGTCTGGAAGTTCGATATTGATCTGATGATCGACCTTAATGACAAGTACGGCGCCGCAAGTATCGACGATCCCAACGACCGAAAACCGCTCAACTGGGAGCACCCCGATGTCCACGCGATGTACTGGGCCCAGAAGGGGCTCGATGTCGCCGGCAAGCCCGGCAAGTATTCCGTTGATGAAAAGAACACCGATCGGATCATCTTCCACAGTCTTCAAAATCTCTTCCGGAGGGGCAAGCTCATCCTGTATGACCTGCCGGATCAAGCGCCTGCTGTTTTCTTACGGCCCGACCTGGAGATGTTCGACTCGCTGAATGCGGCATGGATAGAGCGAATAGAGAAATATGAGGCGTTTGAGAGGGGCAACCCCAAGGCCGTCAGGGGCGGCCACCGCAGCATGCTCATGAATGCCGTCGAGGTGTTCTACCGTGCCGGCCACAGGGTTAAAGCAGCGCAGATCTATGCCCAATTGAGACAGCGTTATGCGACGCCCGAGGACCGGAGGTTCGATGTTGGCCTGATTACCTTTGTCCGCCGGCGTATAGCCGAGGAACTCGACAGGCCCGGCGGCAAGGATGCCACAGAACTGATTGTGATGACGCTTGGCGAGGCGTATTTCAGATTCGCCGTTCACGACGACGATGAGGCCGCGGGTCGCGAACGATGGGCGAGGGAGGTCTATGACCTGTACCAGACCGGGAGCGCAGACGGCGCCAGAACCGGCCTGCCGCCCTTCGATATCATGCGGTATATGGCGCTCCGCACATTCATGGAAGATCCGTTCTATCCCGACCATCTGAAACTGAGACTTATGGGCCGCATAAAAATTGAACGTCCCGACCTTTTCGATAAACTCATGAAACAGGAAGAGGCCTTTCAAAAACTCGTTGAAGAGGCGGCCCGCAAGCGGCAGGGACCCTGATACAACAGCATCGCCCGGTTCGACGATACCACATGCTGCGCCGGCGCGATACCGCTGAAACGAGAACTCGCAGAATAACGGACTATGAAACGGATTAGTTAATGTCGAACAGAGTGTTTTCACCCGATCAACTGACGGAATCGCAAAAGAAAGCCGTTTACCACGTCGATGGAGCGTTGCTGGTCCTTGCCGGCCCCGGCAGCGGCAAGACCCGGGTCATCACCAGTCGCATCGCCGCACTTATTGACCACGGAATCAGCCCTTACAACATCTGCGCCATTACCTTCACCAACAAGGCCGCCGAAGAAATGCGGCAGCGCGTCGCACGCCAGGCGAGTGCCCGCGGCGTGTACATCAGCACGTTTCATTCGTTATGCGTTCGCATGCTCCGACAGTTCGCCGACGAAGCGGGCGTCAGGGCGAATTTCAGCATTTATGACTCGGCCGATCAGAAAC
>QNBS01000302.1 GCA_003644175.1 Planctomycetota bacterium
CCCAAAACCTCTCCCAACCATTCTACCCCAACAAACCCAAAAAACAACCCCATTCTCCACTACCCCCGCCACCAAAATCTTCGTAATACAATCTTTCAACTCCTTGTTTTTTTGTGTCTTTTGTGCCTTTTCGAGGCCATTAAAATCAATAATAATTCGTGCCCATTGGTGAAAATTCGTGGCTAAAATCTTTTTGGTTTTGGCATTTCGAATTTCGTGCTTGTCTTGGATTTCGAGCTTAGGATTTAGGATTTCCCCCCATTTCCACAAAACGAACCCAATCTCAGCCCGGCCAAACTCTTTTTTGGAAACGACTCTCAGATTGCCCGAAGAGAGCGCTTGAAAGCGGCCATTGGGAAATTTTTTCCCGGACATATCGACCCGCGTGTGTAGCCCGGAGTGGTCGAGTGGCCGTATATCCTGCTTGTGGGTATCTTATATCGTTTTTGCAGGAAGCGAACCAGCTTCTTCAATGCCGACATTTGACGGTAGGTGGGGCGGGTCTTAGTGAAATCCCCGATGAGGCAGATACCAATACCGGACTCGTTGGCCCGGTTGTTCGGTGTGCCCCCGCAGTGAGCGCCTGCAATCTGCTTTCGCCAACGAAATGTCACTTCGACCTGGCCGTCCGCCTTTCCCTTGCCGTTGCCGATGACAAAATCATAGCCGACGCCGTCCCAGCCGTTGACCTCCCTGTGGTACTTATCGATCATTGCCATATTGCCCGTGCTTTGAGCGGAATGATGAATAATAATCGCTTTCCAGCGTCTTTCCCTGCCCCTGGGCGGGACCCAGCCGGGCGGATACTTCGATGTCGGATGCACCGTTATTACCGGCACAACCGTTGCCGAAGTTTGTGGGATACGGCGATCACGACCGTTTATCACAGGCGGTTCGACCGACCGGAAGCAACCGCCGATAACAACAACGACAGATATCAGAATTGAAAAGATCGAAAAGCGTTTGCCCATTTTTTTTCTTTCAGTCCTTTACTTGTACTTGAATCCACTCATTCCTTTACTTCGTCAGATTGGGCATTCGCTCTGTATTTTATCATGTGCACGCAATTGCCCTTGTCGTTGTGCTCGACAACATCCATATGCGACCGCATCAACAGCAGCCCGCGTCCGCCGGAGTTGTAAAGATTTTCCTCAGTTCTCGGATCAGGCACCGCCTCTGGGGCAAAGCCTGCGCCCTCATCGGAAATTGAAATGTCAACTTTCACCGGTGTAATGAAATACTCGATACTGACGGACCTGTGCTCATCGGCTTTGTTGCCGTGCTTGACCGCATTTGCAAAGGCCTCTTCCACAGCAAGATGAATCCCAAAAACCTCGTCTTCATCAAAACCGAAGCCCGTGACGTCGTCAAGCAACTCCCTGCAAAGCGGCTCAATCGCCGATACACAGCTTGCAACCACTCTGGATTTGTGCACCAAACCTCTCTCGACCATAAGCCTATATCGTCCGACAAACCTCCAGAATCTTTACGGCTTGAGTCTTGCTCTGCCGGCCCGGAGACGAAGCATACGGGACCTTGGCGAGACCTTGCCGCTGTTTTTTAAAAAATCAGTCCAGGCTTCGGACCGCATCATACCGATCCGCGTGGATGTCAAAAACCCTGTCAAGGCGAGTTATCCTGAATATCTCGTGTATCTTGGGATTGATGCCGCACAGCTTGAACTGCCCATCGGATTCATAAATTTTCCTGCTGATCCGAATCAACAGCCCCAGGACGGCACTGCTCAGGAACTTGACGTTGGAAAAGTCCAGCACCAGATTGACGCCGGGCGACGTTTCCACCAGCGGCATGATGGAACCGGCAAGTCCCCGAATGTCGGATTCGTCGAGGATTTTCTCGTCCGTAAGTGTCGCTATGGCCGCATGTTGCACATACTCAACCTTGATTTTGGGACGCAACTGATCCATTTAGCTCTCCTGCTTGCCCATATTAATAGCAAAAATCCTACGATATGGAGCCCCTGATGTCAAGGTTTTTGCGTCGGGCAGGATTTTTTACTTTTTTTTGATTAGTGCTTGCAAAGTTCCAGCTAATGTGGATAATACAACATCCGGTGCAATGAGGATAAAGCAGGTTTTGATAGTCACAACATTTTATAGCGTAACAAAAAAAAGTTACCTTTTTGAAACTTATTCTCTTGCAGCCCTTGAACATATAGTGATAATTAGCATATAAAGTTTAAGAGATAACTTTGCGATAAAAGAGAATAATCGGGGGCTTGCAGCAGCCCACAGGCCAGGGACCGGCACGGTATCGGGTCTCCGGGGAAATGTCAATGCGAGCAAAGAAGCGTGGTTTCGCGTAATTAGTACGCGATGAAAACAGGTATATTTGTAAGGTGGATTTCTGATTTGGAGGTACTAAAATGAAGATTAGCAGATCAACAGGGTACGCTCTCGTGGCCGTGGGGTACATTGCACTGCACTACAAAGACGGCGCCGTGTTAGCCGCACGCATTTCAAAGGCATACGAGATCCCTCTGGAGTACTTGCTCAAGATTTTGCAGCAGCTTGTCAGAGCCAATGTGCTGCGGAGCAAAAGAGGCCCTCGCGGCGGTTTCTTCCTGGCCAGGCCGGCGGAGAACATTACGCTGCTGGAGATCGTTGAAGCAGTGGACGGGCCGCTGATGAGCCATCTGCATCTGGCTGAGCAAACAAAGAATGCTCCGTTTAGCCTGAAGATGGAAGAGGTTTGCGAGAAGGCCACAAAAGAGGTTCGTACGATTTACTCGAAGGCCAAACTGTCCAAGCTTCTTGCCGAGTAGCTTCTTTGGCGGCTTCGATAAATGGAAATACGGGCGCTTCAACAGCTTATCAACGACAAGTACGGTAAGCGGGATCGGCAGCGTGGTACGCCGGCAACGTACATGTGGTTTATCGAAGAGGTGGGCGAGTTGGCGACAGCTCTCCACGGGACAGATCAGGCAAACAAGGAAGAAGAGTTTGCCGATGTGCTGGCATGGCTGTGTACACTTGCCAACATAAACGATGTGGACTTGGAAAAGGCCTGTGAGAAGTACACGAAGAGGGGAATTGACGGTTTTAAGTAAGTCTTAACGGGCTTCGTCCATGGACGGAGCCCGTTTTTCCCAATCTTCAGTATCGCCGTGGCCGAGGTGCGCCCGGCGCAGATTCATTGATGCCGGACAAAATCCGTGGTTGGAACCCGCAAACTAAACTTGATTCGGAGGTTGATCCCGATAATCAAACAGAAGGCAAAAGCAGCGGGCGTGGAACCAAAATAAGAGCCTAATCGCAAAAAATGAAGAAATCTTGCTCTTGACCCTTGAAATAGGTCGAACTGTCATATAGAGTACGCAAACGCGCTGTCGGCCCGAGGCCGACGACACGGGCAGGTAGCTCAGTTGGTAGAGCAACGGACTGAAAATCCGTGTGTCGGCGGTTCAAATCCGCCCCTGCCCATTTCGTAAGTCATTAGCTGGCAAGTCGTTACGGCTGCCGGCTTTTTTTAGTGTGCCGAGCATGTTTGACAACTTGGAGGTGTAAGTCCTCTACACAACCTGATGGAGGTGAAGTGTTAGCGAAGCGCAAGAGCGTTGCCG
>QNBS01000303.1 GCA_003644175.1 Planctomycetota bacterium
ACGATGCAAGAGGGCAGGTCTTCACTACATCGGGTTTTGGGCTTGCATGCCGAAATGACAAACAGCAATCACCGTTTTGATGATGAAAAAAAATATTATTTCATCACAACTGCGTAACTTGGGCTAGGAACTCTGTGGCTAATACAGCTTCCTACATGAAATTGAGGTCATACCAAATGGTATTATTCCTTGCGCGTTGTTAGCTTTATAAGTTATTGCAAAAAAAGGTTTTACCCACGCATCAACGCGCATTTTTTTATGCGGATTGGTATCAGAGCATTTTTGCATCGGGATTCATTCGATCAGTCTTTGGGTGCACCACGGGCAGTAGTTCCAGTAGCTCGAATCCACCGACCAGCCGCACTTGCCGCACGTCTCCGGGAACGGCCAGACCGTCTGCGGCTTTCGTATTTTCCGATTGCACCAGGGACAGTAACGCATAAAACGCATCAGCCTTCCTTTGCAGTGCCGGCAGCGGGACTGGTAGCTAATCGGCGCCTGCGCCTCGACCTGCCGGCGCTTGAAGCCCGCTCCGTAGCACCAGGGGCAATAATTCCAGCCGGGCGAGACTCCCTTGCCGCAGCGACGGCAGATGTGGCTGAACCGGCTGCGGTCGTCGAAACGATTGCGCGTGCTCCTGCACCAGGGACATATCTTCATCCTCTCGGAGATCGGCTCGCCGCAGTCAACGCAGCGGCAAAGATCGGAAAGGACCTTGCCGTATCGCTTGACGAAGGCCTGGCGCCGTATATGCTTCCAGTTGGGTTTTCTTCCGCTTCCGGGCTGTACGGCGCCGTTTTCGGCGAGCGATTTGGGCAGCGCCAATCGCAGCGCCGCAAGCATCTGTTTGGCGTTTGCAAATCGCTTTCCGGGATCGACGGCAAGGGATTTCTTGACGAAGTTTGCAAAATCCACACTCGTTTTCGTTCTCAGCCGCCGGTATCCTTTAGGCGGCCAGGTAAACGGCCATCGCGGCAGCACGCCGGTGATATACTCGTAAAGTATCAGCCCGACGGCAAAACAGTCGCTGCGATACGTCGGATGACCGTAGGCCTGCTCGGGCGCCACATAGCCGGGCGTACCGAATTCGTCGATGGTCTCGGCGCGTCCCTTGATTTGCAGGCCGATGCCGAAGTCGCCGATGGCGGCGCGTCCGTCGCCAAACAAAAAGATATTGCCCGGCGTCACATCGCAGTGAACCATCCGCCTGCTGTGCGCATGCGAAAGGCCATCGAGGACCTGGGTGATAATGAAGACAATCCGCCGAACGCTCATGGGTCTGGAGCAGTCGTCAAGTGTGCCCGCCGACAGTTCCGTCGCCATGACCGCATAGCCGTCGATAATCTCGGCGTTTTTAAGCGGCATGATATGCGGATGCCTAAGCCTGGCCACCAGACGCACCTCCCGCAGTATCGTCTGGTTGTCGCGTCTGCCGTGAATGTCGGCCTGCGGAATCTTCAGCGCAACCCATATCCCTTCAACGCAGTCCCGCGCCTTCCACACCTCGCTGTATCCGCCCCTGCCGATGCGTCCGGCCAGACGATACTTGCCCAGACGCAGGTTGCGTCTGAGACGAACCGTGGCCTCCTCGGCTTGTTTTTCAGGTTGTGTCTCCCCTTGGGCGTTCATACGCAACCCTTTCTCCGCCGCATTTCCACCCGCCGCTGTATCTCCATCAGCCGATCTCGCCAACCATACCGCTTATACACCGATCACCGTCAAAATCCTGTTCCCTTGCATACCACAGATGCGTTTTGTCGCCGGCCTGCTCCATCGCCTCGCTTATCCGTACGGTTCCGTCGGAGGCCAGGGGCTCCGGCGAAATATAGACTCTTACCTCATCGACCAAATCCTGCTGCAGGAATGAGTTCAAAACATCCCGTCCGCCTTCGGCAAGCAATTGCTGTATGCCTCGCCTGCCCAATTCATCGAGCAATTGCCCCAAATCACATCGGCCTTTATCGTCGTGGGCAACCGCCAGAATCTCGACTCCCGCCGCCGCCAGCGACCGGATGCGTTTAGCCTGCCTTTGAAGCGTCCCGCTCGTGATCACCATTAACGTCGGGGCCTGCTGCGTATCGAGCACATTGGCGCCCGCCGATATCCTCAGGCTGCCGTCCAGCACTATTCGCAGCGGCTGCCTGGGCCAATTGAGCCCTTCGATGCGGACCGTCAGTACGGGATCGTCGGCGATGACGGTATCGACGCCTACGAGTATCCCCTGGCAGCGCCGGCGTTGCCGATGGACATCGCGGCGGCTGGCCTCGTTGGTTATCCATCGCCGGGTCTTGCCGGCAAGAAAGCCGTCGGCGCTTTGTGCCCACTTGGCGATTACCCAGGGCCTGCGGGTTTCTGCATGCTTAAAGAAACCGGCATTTAGCAGCCGGGCCTGCTTTCGGCAAAGACCCACCTGCACCTCGATCCCCGCCCGCTTCAATTGCTCGATCCCGCCGCCTGCGACATGCTCGCTGGGGTCGCCCGCCGCCACGAAGACCTTCGATATTTGCGCCTCGATCACCGCTTCGCTGCACGGAGCGGTCTTGCCGACATGGCGGCACGGCTCAAGCGTAACATACATAGTCGCACCAGCCGGGTCAATACCGTTTGCCCGACAATCACTCAGCGCGTTGATCTCAGCGTGAGGCCCGCCGAAATGCTCATGCCGGCCCCGCCCGACGATTTCGCTGTCCTTAACGATAATACAACCGACGGCCGGATTGGGCTCCACCGACCCGATACCCTGCCGGGCAAGTTCAATCGCCGTCTGCATGTACTCTTTATCTTCCATTTCAAGCCGTTTTTCACAGACCGATCATCGCCATGAACTGTTCTTCGTCGATTACCTGGACGCCCAATTGTTTTGCCTTGTCGAGCTTGCTTCCGGCGTTTGCTCCGGCCAGGACGAAATCGGTCTTGCTGCTCACACTCGAAGAAGTCTTGCCGCCGTTGTCCTTGATCGCCTGTTGGATCTGCTGTCGCGTGAAATTCTCCAATGTGCCGGTTACAACAATCGTCTTGCTCGCAAGCACACCGCCCTTCTTCGGCGGCGCCTTGGGTTTTACGCCTGCGGCGAGCATGCGGGCGATTACAGCGCGATTGGCGTTGTCGCGCAGATAATCGTAAATGCTCTTTGCCATCACAGGCCCGATCTGGTCGATTGCCTCCAACTTCGCCTCGTCGGCGTCCATGAGGTTTTCCAGGCTGCCGAACTCATCGGCCAAAATCTCCGCCGACTGGGCGCCGACGTTTCGAATCCCCAGCGCCGCAATCAGCCGCCACAGGTCGCGGGTCTTGCTCTTTTCGATGCTCTCGATGACGTTGGCGGCGCTCTTGTCGGCCATCCGCTCTAATTGAGCCGCCTGGTCGAACCGCAGCCGGTAAAGATCGGCAAAATCACCGACAAGCCCGGTGTCTACAAGCTGTTCGATCAGGGCGGGCCCGAGGTTTTCGATATCCATCTGGCCGCGACCGACAAAATACTGCAGGCGCTGCTTGAGTTTGGCGGCGCAATTGTCATTAACGCAGCGAATGTAAACGCCGTTTTCGTCCTTCCTGACCCTGCCGCCGCATTCGGGACATTCGG
>QNBS01000304.1 GCA_003644175.1 Planctomycetota bacterium
CAGGCAGGATCGTCGATGGAAACTCCGGATAGCCAACCGGGAAGGGTCTGTCATCTGCCGTTTGCGGCAGCACCTCCTTCTTCCAGCGGGCGACCGCTTTGGACAGCTTCGCTGCAATCTCAGGCTTTGCCCCGGCGATATCGCGATACTGTCCGGGATCGGTCTTCATGTCGAATAGCCGGCCGTTGTAATCAAGCCGGTATCGCTGCGTGCGAACACTGACACGGCCTTTCTGGTGCGAGAAGATCATGCGATCCGGCCAGTTTTTGGCGGTTTGCGTAAGCAGTCCTTTAATACTGATCCCGTCCAGCGGCTTATCGCCGACGACAGCGACACCGCACATCTCGGCTAACGTCGGCAGCAGATCGATGGCGCCTGCAATCTGCGGGATCTTTGTGCCGGCCTTGATGTGTCCCGGCCAGCGAACCAGGCACGGCACACGGACGCCGCCCTCGTCGGTGGAGCCCTTGCGTCCCTTCATGCCGTCGTTCCATCTGATTCCGTTCGGGCCGTTGTCGCTGAAGTAAATGACAATCGTATCGTCAGCCAGCTTCAGCTCATCGAGCTTCTTTAGCACCCGACCCACATTCCAGTCGATATTCTCGCACATCGCCAGCGCCGCACGGGTCTTGGCGAACTCCTGAGGTTTCGGATCGCGGTTTTTCATCTTCAATTCGACACCGGCGAACTTCTTGTAGAAACGCTCCGGCGCCTGCATGGGCGAATGCGGCGTGTTAAAGGGCACATAGCAAAAGAAGGGCCCTTTGCTGTTTTGCTCGATGAACTCCATGGCATGCTCGGTCAGGTCGTCAATGATAAATCCCTTCCCGCGCACGAACTTGCCGTTGTGCTCCAGGATCGGACTGAAGTAGTGCCCCCAATGCCCCGAGCAGAAGCCGTAGTATTCGTCGAAGCCGCGCCCGTTCGGGTGGTACGGATACTGCGTGCCGTTGTGCCATTTGCCGAATGCGCCGGTGGCATAACCTGCCGCCTTGAAAGTGTCGCCGATTGTCTTTTCGTCCAGGTTCAGCCGTTCGGCGCCGGTTGTTACACCGCGCACACCGCCCCGCGGGTGGTAGCGCCCCGTCAGGAACTCGGCTCGCGTGGGAGCGCAGACCGGACACACATAAAACCGGTCGAATATCGCGCCGTCGGCGGCGATAGAATCGATATTCGGCGTCTGGAGGTTGATATTACCGTGCACGCCAAGATCGCCCCAGCCCTGATCGTCCGACAAGATAACGACCACATTCGGCCGCTTCGCCCGCCCGGCTCGCAGCGGCAGAGGTATAACAGACGCAATCGCGCCGGCACACAGGCCCTTCAAAAAATCGCGACGCTTGATCGTATTACGGCCGCTGTGTTCGTACTCCATCTCATACTCCAATCAATTTGTGACACTAAGGCTGCCGCAGATGATACCATAATCGAAAAGGTTTTTCCAGCATGGAGGGTCTGCCTTGGCAGCGCCGGCTTTGGGCGAAATAATTATCTGGCTTTTGCGACACCTTGCTGCTACAATACCGTTCTGAATCGATAAGCTGTATTTTGAAGGAAGTATTCTATGGAATTCAGGGTCAATTTGTCCCGCCCCGATATCACTGAGGCCGAGATCGAGGCCGTCTGCGATGTGCTGCGCAGTCCGAATCTGTCGTTAGGACCGAAACTGGATGAGTTCGAAGAGGCATTTTGCCAATATATCGGCAGACGCCGCGCCGTCGCCGTAAACAGCGGCACCAGCGGCCTGTTCCTGTGCGCCAAGGCCCTTGAAATAGGACCCGGCGACGAGGTCATTACCACGCCTTTTACATTTATCGCCTCGGCGACCACCATCATGATGGCAGGCGCCACCCCCGTCTTCGTGGACATCGACCCTGTAAGCCTCAACATGGACCCGGAGCGAATTGCCTCGGCTGTCACCGACAAGACCAAAGCCATCCTGCCCGTCGTCGTCTTCGGCAATCCCACCGGCCTGGATCGGGTCTGCGATATTGCCGCCGAACATAACCTCGCCGTAATCGAGGACAGTTGCGAAGGGCTCGGCTCGCAGTTGCACGGCAAAAAAATCGGCACCTTCGGGGCGATGAGCACCTTTGCCTTCTATCCCAACAAGCAGATCACCACCGGCGAGGGCGGTATGATTCTCACCGACGACGACGACCTGGCCGACATGTGCGTCTCCCTGCGAAACCAGGGCCGCGGCAAGGGCGGCGGATGGCTGGCGCATGCGCGACTCGGCTACAACTACCGTCTCAGCGATATTAACTGCGCCCTGGGTATCGCCCAACTCGCCCGTCTCGACGAATTCGTCGCCAAACGCCGTCATGTCGCCGACATGTACATCGAGCGTCTGGCCGCGGACGACCGACTGATCGTCCCGCGCGAACCCGAAGGCTGCCTGATGAGCTGGTTTGTCTACGTCGTCCGACTCGCCGACCGATACACCATCGACCAGCGAAACACCGTCCTGGCGAAAATGATCCGGCGCCGCGTGCAGGTCAGCAATTACTTCCCGCCCGTCCATCTCCAGCCCTTCATGGTCGAGCGATTCGGCTACAAACCCGGCGACTTCCCCCTCACCGACGCCGTCTGCAAGAGCACCGTCGCACTGCCTTTCCACAACCACCTCACCGCCGCCGACGTCGATTTTATCTGCAAGCAGTTAACCACCTGCCTCGACGAGCTGACATGAGATAATCCGCTCTGCTGTCAAGGAGAAAATGTGCCCAACATGTCGTTTTGGGCCTGGCGGGGCAAAAAACTTTGGTTTTCCTGGTGCTTTTGTTCTTGCCCTGCCGTGATTATTTCAGTAAAATCCTGTGTTTTCCGTTAATCTACTCAGTTGAACCTCGAACTTTGGGAGGCAAAGGCAAGTGGTAAAAATTGACGATATTCGCAATATAGTATTATTGGGGCACGGCGGATCGGGCAAGACCTCGCTTGCCGAGGCTATTCTGCATAAAACCGGCACAATCAATCGCCTTGGCGCGATTGAAGACAAATCCACCGTCTGCGATTACGACGACGAGGAGAAGCAGCGAGGCCATTCGATCCATTCGGCCCTGGCGCATGCCAACTACGGCGGCAAGCTCATAAACATCATCGACACGCCGGGATACCCCGATTTTGTCGGCGCCGCCCTTCTGCCGATACCCGCCGCCGAAGCCGCCGTGATCGTAGTCGGCGCCTCGTCGGGGATCGAAATGAACACACGAAAGCTCTTCGATGCAGCCACAAAGGCCGGCAAGCCCAGGATCATCGTCATCAACAAGATGGACGCCGAAAACGCCGATCTGGGCGCCCTGGTCGGCACCCTCCAGGAGACCTTCGGCAGTTGTTGCCGCTGCGCCAACCTCTGCGCCGCCGACAAGGCCTCCGTCATCGACTGCCTCGCCGGCGACCAGGGCGATTCGGCTGTCATGGACGTTGCCCAGGGGCATACCGAACTCATCGAGAGCATCGTCGAAGCAGACGACGACCTGATGGAAAGCTATCTCGGAGGCGAAGAAATCAGCAAGGCCAAGATCGCCGAAGTCTTCGTAAAAGCCCTCGTCGAAGGCACGATTGTGCCCATCGTATTTAC
>QNBS01000305.1 GCA_003644175.1 Planctomycetota bacterium
AAACCGAACGAATTGCTTATGGCGATATTAACCTTGGCCTGTCGCGCCGCACCGGACACGTAGTCAATCTTCGTATCGCACTTCTTGTCCACGTTTTCGAGGTTGGTGGTGGGCGGTATGACGGAATCGGCTACTGTCTTTGCCGCAATAACCAGTTCGACCGCGCCGCTTCCGCCGAGAAGATGACCAAGGGAGCTTTTCGTCGAACTGACCGCCAGCTTGTATGCGTGCTCGCCGAAAACGTTTCTGATCGCCATACTTTCGGCCATGTCGTTCAACTGCGTGCTCGTGCCGTGGGCATTGACATAATCGACCTGTTCTGCGTGAATCTCACTGTCGGCAAGCGCGATTCGGATCGCATCCGCCGCGCCGCGCCCGTCCGGCAGGGGGGCGGTAATGTGATGCCCGTCGCCGGTGGCGCCATAGCCTAACAACTCGGCGTAAATCCGGGCGTTTCTTCTCCTGGCGTGCTCGTATTCTTCCAGCACGACGACGCCGGCGCCTTCCGACAATACAAAACCGTTGCGGTCCTTGTCAAAGGGCCTTGACGCAATCTGTGGTGCGTCGTTTCGTGTGCTCAGCGACTTGAGCGAGCAGAACGACGCTAATCCCACAGGCGTAAGCGCCGCCTCCGAACCGCCCGTTATCATCACATCGCTTCTGTCTGTGATGATATTGTAAAACGCCTCGCCGATAGCGTGGCTTGCCGAGGCGCAGGCCGTTACGATACACATGTTCGGACCCTTCAGACCGTAATGCATCGAGATGATGCCGCTGGCGGCGTTGCCCATCAGTTTCGGCACACAAAAAGCCGACACTTTCCGCGGCCCCTTCTTCAACAGCCGCTTGTGCTGTTCTTCGATCTCGCTGATGCCGCCGATGCCCGTGCCGATAATGACACCCATGCGGCTTCTGTTCTCCAGTCCGAAATCGAGTCCGCTGTCATCGACAGCCTGTATGCCGGAGGCCAGCGCAAACTGGGCAAAACGATCCAATCGTCTTCCTTCGCGCACGCTGATGTAGTTCTTTATGTGGAAATCCTTGATCTCCCCGCCGAACTTGACGGGGAAATCGCTCACATCGAATGATTCAATGGGCGAAACCCCGCTGTCGCCCCGACAAACCGCTGCGAACAACTTCTCAGCGGTTTCTCCCAGCGCGGTAACACACCCAAGCCCGGTAATAACAACGCGTCTTCTATGCTTCATGGCATTCTTATTGACCGGATCCCTGGTTCTTGACAATCTGGACGATGTAATCAATCGCAGCGCCGACAGTCTGGATCTTTTCGGCCTCCTCGTCCGGAATGCTCATGTCGAACTCATCCTCAAACTCCATCACAAGTTCGACTGTGTCAAGAGAATCGGCATTGAGATCATTGATGAAAGAGGTGTCTCTTGTAATTTCGCTCTTGTCAACACCCATCTGCTCGCTGACGATCTCAATGATCTTCGCTTCAACTTCTTCAAGATTGATATCAGAACTCACCTGGCGATCTCCTTCAAATACGTAAAAAACTAATCGCTAATTCACATCCTGTTATAACTGTTAGGCCTCGACAACCCGCCGGACAACATTTTGCGGCAATATAGCCACTCGGCTGCAAGGTTTCAAACAAATTTTTTGTTTTTTTACATGGCCATACCGCCGTCGACACAAAGCACTTGCCCGGTAATATAGCCGGCGTCATCGCCGGCGAGGAACGCAATGGCCCTGGCGACGTCATCGGGCGTTCCAAACTTCCTTACGGGAATGACATTTTTGGCCGCTTCTTTGACCGCATCCGGCAGGCTCGCCGTCATATCGGTCATAATGAATCCCGGTGCGATACAGTTGGCGGTTACGTTCTTCTTTCCCACTTCTCGGGCAATCGATTTTGTCATGCCGATAAGACCGGCCTTGCTTGCGGCGTAATTTGCCGAACCCGCCTGACCCATTACGCCGGCGACGGAACTCAGGCTGACAATTCGCCCGAACTTGTTCCGCACCATTGATCGCACCGCGATACGCGTGGCGATAAACGCCGCCCGAAGATTCACCGCCATGACCTTGTCGTAATCGTCGTCGTTCATCTGCATCATCAACCGGTCGCGTGTGATTCCGGCGTTATTGACTAATATCCCGATTCCGCCATGCTCGGCGATCAGGGAGTCGAGCGTATCAGTCAATTGCTCGGTATCCGTTATATCGACACACCGGGTTATCACCTCAAACCCTTCGCCCTTGACAACTTCCTCCATTTCCGCCAATTGCTCGGCGTTGAGGTCCAGGCCCGCGACCCGGCGCCCCTGTCGCAGCAACTCCAACACTATAGCCCGGCCGATACCGCGGGCGGCGCCGGTTACAACAGCCAATCGTTTCTCTGACATATCCGTATCCAATCCTTTCAGTTTCACCCGGCGGCGTTTACTCCGTACCCGCCGGTTGCGTCTGCAACTGCTCTATCGCGGCGAGGTTGCTTACATTAACTATGGTTGTCTTCCTTCTGATTCGCCTCATCAGGCCGGTAAGCACCCGCCCGGGACCGATTTCATAAAACGTTTCGACGCCGTCGGCAAGCAGTTTTACCATGCAGTCCCGCCAGAATATCGGCTCAACCAACTGCCGCACAAGCCCGCTGCGAATCATCTCTGCGTCATCATAGTATAACACATCGACATTGGCAATGACCTTGACGTCCTGCGGCGCAACAATACGGCTCTGCTCCAACACCTTGGCGAGCGTCTCGGCCGCCGGCGCCATCATTTTCGTATGGAAAGCGCCTGCGACTTTGAGCTTGACCGCCCTCATCGCACCGTATTTCTCAGCAATCACCGCAGCGCGATCGCAGGCGTCCGATTCGCCGCTGATTACGATCTGACCGGGACAGTTGAAATTCGCCGGCTGCAGTATTTTGCCCTGCGACGCCTCATCGCACAGAGCCTGCACCTGATCCGGCTCAAGGCCTATGATACTCACCATTGCCCCGTCGGCTGCATCGGCTGCCGCCTGCATTGCCCGACCGCGCTCGGCAACCAGCCCAAGCGCCTCGTCAAACTCCAGCGCCCCGGCGGCATACAGCGCCGTATACTCCCCCAGACTCAGGCCCGCCGCGACATCCGCCTTTATCGCAGGCGGCACGGAACCCGATCTTATTACCGATAGTATCGCCGCAGACGTCACAAAAATCGCCGGTTGCGACACACTTGTGGCATTTAGCCGTTCCTGGGGACCCTCAAAGCAGATGCTTTTCAAATCATAGCCTAACACATCATTCGCCCGGTCATACAATTCGTTGCATTCGGCGAAGGCGCCGGCGATATCGGCGCCCATACCCACGCTTTGTGCTCCCTGTCCCGGAAATAGAAAAGCTGTTTTCATCATAATCTTCCTGTTGTTCTTTCGTCTTGCCTCGATCCCATCAAAACTGGACAAGGTTGGCGCCCCACGTTAGCCCTGCGCCGAAAGCCACCATCAGCACGACATCACCGCTCTTGACTCTGCCTTCTTTGCGACACTCGTCCAATGCGATCGGTATGGATGCCGACGACGTATTACCGTATCTGTCTATGTTAATAAAGAC
>QNBS01000306.1 GCA_003644175.1 Planctomycetota bacterium
CGCCAGCATCAGCAAGACAACCGACCTTGTCGGCGAGATTGCCGCCGCCTCGCAGGAACAGGCTCAGGGCATCGACCAGGTCAATACTGCTGTTGCCCAGATGGATAAGGTAACCCAGCAAAACGCCGCCAATGCCGAGGAATCCGCAAGCGCCTCTGAGCAACTCAGCGCTCAGGCAGGTTCTCTGCAGGAAATGGTGCAGGAGTTTACTCTGACCACTTCCGGCAGAAGCTCCGGTTATCATCAGAACGTCAGGACGCGTCCCGTTGCGACAGCAGCGCCGGCTGGAAGGACCCTGGGTGCATCCGATCACACTTTCCATCAGATAGCGGCGAAACCCGCCGGACCGCAAAAGGCCCAAACCAAGGTCGCGGCGGAAAAGGCAATCCCGCTAAATGACAGCGAGGACCTCAGCGATTTTAACTCTTAACACAATGCAAACTGCATTGATTACACTATTGCACCAGGCGAGCCATACGGCCGGCCTGGTGCAATTTTTTGGCGCATCCGGACAACCGATATTCTTCACTGTTTTGAGTTGACATTCTGCTTCCGACAGCCTATCTTTCCGCCAAGGTACGCCAAATCGCGATTTTGCAAAAGTCTCACTGGAACCGCCGGATGCGTCTGAAATTTATTGTATGTAAAGTGCTGCAGCGCGAGGCCTATTTGTGCGCGGCCCGTTCGAAGAACGTTGTTGATATTGTGCTCATGCCCCAGGGGCTGCATAATGAGCCGGACAGGCTGCGCAGCGAAGTGCAGGAGGCGCTGGATAACACGTGCGACATCCAGGGCAGACCTTATGACGCGGCGATCCTGGGCTATGGGCTTTGCAGCAACGGCATCGTGGGTCTTTCGGCGAAGATACCGGTTGTTGTGCCGCGAGGCCATGACTGCATCACACTGCTGTTGGGCTCGAAAGAAAAGTACAAGGAGTATTTCGACTCGCATCGCGGCGTGTACTGGTACAGTCCCGGCTGGATAGAGAGCCGGACGCAGCCGGGCAGGGACCGTTACGAAAGACTGCTCAAAGAATACGAGGCCAAGTACGGCCCCGACAATGCCCGCTATCTGATGGAAACCGAGCAGAGCTGGATGAAGGAGTATTCGTGGGCGGCATACGTCGACTGGGGGCTTGCCGGCGGCGAAGACTACAAGCAATACACTCGAGACTGTGCCGAGTTTCTTCATTGGAGCTATGATGAGATACAGGGGGATCCGTCATTGATGCAGCGTCTCGTCGACGGCGACTGGAACGAGGCGGAGTTTTTGACGGTCAAGCCGGGCGAAAAGATCATCGAAGATCTGACCAATCCGGGCATCATCGGGGCGGAGTAAACTTATTCGATTTCGACCTGTGCGGCAAGGCCGGGCTTTAGGAAATACAGCCATGCCGAAAGGACATCTTGACGCAGAATCGCCCCGGCGGCACGAGCGTAACAGCGGATTTGGTCGGTATAAAGATCTTTGCGCCGACCAACTGCGCCGGCATTGATATTGTCGGTTTTGAAATCGATGATGACCAGGCCCTCGGGTGTGGGCGCGATCATATCGACAATTCCCTGGACGACAACGATTTCACCGGCTGAGTTGCCGCCGAGCCGGCGGGCGTCGACCGCCAGGGTGAAGGGCCATTCCCGCAAGAGGGAGTCGGCGTGCCGACAAACGATCCGTCCGAGGTCGCTTTGAAAGAATCCGGCGATTGACTCGATATCTATCGCTGCCGCTGTTGCCTCGGATAGCAGGCCGCTTTCGACAAGCTGCTCACGCTTAGTGCGAATCAATGCCGCCGTAACATCCGCCGACGAATCGATGTGCTGAATGAGCAGGTGGGTCGCCGTCCCGACGGTGCGTGCGTCGACCCTGGTCTCCTTGCCGGTTTGGGCGGCGGACCACGCTTTGGGCAGTCGCCGGAAGGTTCCCGAAAGATCCGGTGCGGCAAATTCGTCGTCGTGATGCGTCAGTTCGCTGACCGATTGTTTGGCGGCAATCTTTGTTACATCGGCATGCGGGTATTGCCGGCGGATTGAATTGCGAATCTCACCGAGCAGATTCAGCGCCTTTTTGGATACCGCAGCGCTTTTTGCGGCCGGAGTTCGTTTGAGCCTGCTTTGCCTTTTTCGCATGACCTCAGTGGAGATCGCGTCGAGCCGGCTGCGTTCGATGATTTCCACACTGCCCAAATCATCGCCGCCGGCGTCGGTTGCGTCCATGCCGAAGGCCTCGAGCATCCTGCGGTTGTCGGCGAGGGCATACATCAGCCAGTCAAACGAGCATCTCGCCGACTGCAACTGCCAGTCCTTGGGCGGCTCGAAGCCCGACGCTGACGCCCTCGTCAGGATGTCGGTGCAGGGCTTTAGCTTTCGAGAGGCGGTCAATACCAGCTTTTCGCGTGCACGGGTCGCCGCGACATAGAGCAGACGCATTTCTTCGGCGATCGTCCGGTCGCGTTTCTTTTCGGCGATGACTTGGTGGGCCATGCCGCTGAATTTGACCCGCATGGTCGGCTCGATGATGGCAAGGCCGATTGTCTCCGGATCGTCGATGAGACAATCCGCCGAAGAATCGCCCATGTTGAACCTGTGGCTGAGTTCTGCGACAAAGACAACCGGGAATTCGAGGCCCTTGCTCCTGTGTATGCTGATAATGCGGACTGCGTTGTCGCCGGCGGTTTCCGGCGTCGCCGGCGCCCAGTCGCCCTGCTGATCGAGGAGCTTTTCGATATACTCGACAAAACGCGCCAACGACGTTGTTCGCGGGCCGGCGAAACCGGCGAACTGAATCGCCCGGTCGTGCAGCTTTTCGAGATTGGCCTTTCTCTGCCTGCCGTTTGGAAGCGCAGAAACATACGACAGATAGCCCGTCTGTCGGAATATTCGCCAGAGCAGGTCGGCAAGACTTTCGCTCCGTGCGTCGGTTCGCCACTCTTTGAGACGTTTGAGAACGTCGCCGATTTTGGCGCGAAGCCCAACGTCGGGACCAACGGCTGCGTAAAGCACTGCGCAATCGAAGAAGCTCTTATTCGAGTCTGCATGACGGCCTGCGCCGGCGTAGGCGCGGATCGTCGCAAGCTCGGTATCGGTTATCCTGAAGAAGGGGCTTCGCAGGACCGCCGCCAACTCGATATCCTGCTGCGGGTTGTCCAGCACCTTGAGCAGGCAGACGGCGTCGGTGATTTCGGTCGTGGCGAAGTAGCCGGCGGAGATTTGACTGTTGACCGGAATGCCGGCTAATCGGAGCATCTCGACGTATTCGTTGGCGCGATTGGCGAGACTTCGCATGAGGATGACGATGTCGCCGTATTGCACGTCGCGATAGCCGTCGATGGATTTGTCGTAGACGGTGAACTCGGGAGCCCCCGTATCTGCGCCGACCATTTGTCTGATGCGCCGGGCGATAAACGCCGCCTGTCTCTGGCTTGCGCTGATGATTTCCACCGCGCCGTCCGGGGCACGTTCACCGGCGGCATCTGTGTCTTCGTCGCCTGTCTCTTCGTCGAGAATGTACATTTCAACCGGATGCGGGCCGGCGCTTGTTTTAGCGGGCTCGTAGC
>QNBS01000307.1 GCA_003644175.1 Planctomycetota bacterium
CCTGGCGTCCAGTCGCCACAGCGCATCGCCGCCCTGCGGAACATCCGGGCTGATCGTATAGTCCTGCAGGTACTTCGCACGATAATGGAATATGCGTCCCAATTTCCCTTCGTCGATAATCTGCTTGGCCAGCGCCGCCGCAGGAACGCGACGATAATTGAACCAGACCATGTTAGGCTTGCCCAACTTCTCAACCGCCTCGACCATCGGCACACCGTCGGCGGCGTCCATCGACAGCGGCTTTTCAAGAGCAATCATCTTACCCGCAGCAGCAGCGGCCAACACGATGTCATGGTGGGTATTGTTGGGCGTACAAATATCGACAAGATCGATATCGCTCCTGGCGATCATCTTGCGCCAATCGGTCTCCGTGTCCTCCCAGCCCCAGTTGGCGCCGAACGCCTTGACCTTCTCGGCGTTGCTGTCGCAGACGCACTTCATCACCATCTCATGCTCGACGTCAAAGAACTTATTCAGCTTGAGATACGCATTGGAATGGGCCCTGCCCATGAATCCGCAACCGATCAGCCCGACATTTAATTTCTTTCCCATAGCTTGCTCTCCCGAAACCCGTATGGCGGGACCTGCCCCACCTGTTTAGAATTTAAGTCATTAGAATTTCGAATTTGTTTAGTATTTCGATATTAGAATTTAGGAATTACTCCCCTATCCACCATATTTTGTATTCAACGCATCCACCGCCTCTTTGCACCTGGCCGTAACATCCCACGCATTCGCCCAGAAGCAAAGATCGATCGTCCACCAGTCGTGCCCCATCTCGTTCTTATTGAGTTCGCCCAGCAACTCGTCGAAGTCAACATAACCTTCGCCAAAGGGCGCATGCGTCGACGTCTCGTCATTGTGCAGCGTCCCGTCCGAATCGATCAGATGAATATGGTTGATCTTGCCCCGCAGTTTCTGCGCCAGTTCCAGCACCCCGCCGGCCAACGTCTCCTTTTCGCCCGGCTGACGCGCCCCCACGACCGCCACCATATACCCGTGCGACGCATCGAACATCACGCCGAAGTTGTCATGATTGACCTCATCGACAATCCGCAGAATATCCGACGGCTTATTGAACGCAAACCCCGGTTCAAACTCCCACGCCATGCGAATACCGTTGTCGGCCGCCTCGGCCGCACAGACCTTCCACGTATCCACCACCCGCTTGCGGGCCGTATCGGCGTCGACCGTATCGAAAATCGTCGGCGGCTGCACGCAATCCACACGTATCGCCGGAATGCCAAGGTCCAGACAAAACTGCAAATTCTTCCGGAAACACTCGATATAAGCGGACGTATCGGCCGTATCGATCAAATGCTCGCCCCACAGATTCGCCGCCAATCCCGAAAAATCCAGACCGAGATCGGCCATCTGCTGCTTGATCTTATCCCGCTGTTCCTTCTCGGGCATATCATCCGGATTCGGATGGATCCCGAACCCGCCCAACTCAACGCCGTCAAAGTTCAGCGCCTTGAGCTTGTTCACAACATCATCCCACGGAACAGGATTCTTCTCATAAGGCCCGATCGAATACGCCCAACTGCCAATAGATATCTTCTTCATATTTCCACCTTTCAACGCAGGATGGGCAACTTGGCGCCCATGCTGTATGGCGTCCTTATAACTTCATATCCGGATTACCCGGCCCGAAATGCTTCAGCATCACAATCGGATCGCTCTGCGACGGATTGGTAATCGTAACACCGGCCCTGGCCGCTTCTTCGCTCACGAAAAACTCGTCATGCGTCAACTGCCCGTACCGAATCATCGTCGGCGTCTCGATATCCCACCTGCCCATCTTGCCGTGCCCCTGCATCATGATAAGCCCGTAAGCGCCGCTGTCCTTAATCGTAACTGTCGCACCCGGCAAAACCGTAAGCTCCTTGGCGCCGAAAGCGTCCGACTTATAGCAAATCCACTTATCGATATAACCCTTAGCCTCCATCTCTGCAACAGGCTCGACCGGAACCGGCGACATAAAGCGATTGTCGCGAAAGCTCGGATCCACATTCAATTCCCAGTCGATCACAGCAAGCAGATGATCCACATCGCCCACCTTATCCCTGGGCGTATCCTTCCACAAAAGCTCCTTGGGCACAACCGTGTCGCCCGAAGAAATCGACTCGTACATCGCAAAAACATCCGACGCCTTCTGCGGCTCATAAGTACACAAACTCCCCGGAGCATGAAGCACGCCCGGCGGCACATCCCAGCCCGTACCGACATCAAGCTGATAAGCCTTCGAAAAACTCGTCAGCTTGTTATCGCCCTTCTCGAAATCGGCAAGGCACTTGCGAACCTGCTCCTTCGTAGTACCTGGCTCCAGACCGAAAAACGTATAAGGGAATTCAGCACCGTAGTTATTCGCCTGCGGCGGGAAATAATACGCCTCCGGCTTGCCCATCTGCCCGGTCAAACCGGCAAATGCGTCGTTATGATGAATGTGATGCGGCAGCGCCCACTTGTTGTCGAAGAACTTCGAATACATCGGCCAGCACTTGTGCCTGCTCCATATCCGTTCGCCGACCAGCGCACCTTTAAGCTCCTGGACGGCCTCTGCAAAAAGAAACTTCTTCGTTTGACCGCCATCTTCGAACACAATAAAACTCAACCCCTCGTTCGGCGATGTCAAAGGCCCGTTGTCCGCCGGTGTCGTCGAAGAGAACCACCGCTCGTCGATACCGCCCCGCTCGCCGCCCATCGCGTAATAATCATCCGGATGAAGCTTGATCCGCCGACCGGGCACACAGAATGAACGAGGCACCCAGTTCGGCACCAATCTCACTATTCCGCCACCCTGTTCCAGCGCCATCGCCGCTAATTTTGCTGCATTCGACTCACTCATTTCGTCTCCACCTTCAATCTTACAGTTCTTTGATTTTGATCTCTTTGATGACAATCTTCATCGACCCGAACTTCGCGCCCGGATGAACCTGAAAACCGATCTTGCCCGAGTCCGTCGTATCGTCGTCGACGTCGGCAGTCTGCGTACCGTTGAGCCATATCTTAGTCTTACTCCCCTGCGTTACGATCCGTATCGTATTCCATCCGGCGCGGTTCTCGAGGCCCTTGTCCAGATTCCTGGCAAGAAACATCTTGCCCGGACAATAAAGAGTCCCCGAAAAAGCCGGCGGCTTCTTATAGTCAAGGATATCCGCCTGATACGCCTTCTTAGGCGACTGGAACCGGAACCACACCCCGCTGTTGCACGGCCATTCGGCACGATAAGTCGTAATCAATTCGAAGTCGCTGTACGCAGCCGTCGTAAAGAGGTCGCCCGGTGCGTTATTCTCTCCCTGCGTCCCCACAATCTGCCCCTCCTCGACAGTCCACTTCGCCTTACCCGTCGCCTCCCAGCCGGTAAGGTCGGCCCCGTTCAACAACGCCACAAACCCGTCGTCTTTCTCCGCCGCCTGATCGCCCTGCGGAACCTCCGTCTTACACCCCCCCGAAAACAACATCAGACCGACACAAACAAAATGAACAACCCCAAAAATCCGAAATACCATAATAACCTCCCTTAAATAAA